>CAZJOU010000001.1:0-15659 GCA_964547685.1 uncultured Treponema sp.
GAATAATATGAATAATCAAATTGCCAAGTGCCTATAAGAACACTTGAAAAACCTGAAAAAATTAGTCCACATAATTTATTCGAATAATTTTCTTTAAAATTCTTGTCATTTTCAAAATAATTTGTTTCTCTTAAAACAATAGATAAATATAAATGTATTTTATATAAAACAGAATTGGCTTTATCTAATGGATAATTATCAAGAATATTTAAAATCCATTCTTTAACATCTGAAACTTCATCTTGACTAAAATTAGAAAAACTCAAAGAACTTGACTTCATAAACAAAAGCAATTGGATAACATAATTATATTTCCAATTATCTGCATTTATATAAGCAATGATTCTTTGCTCAGAAACAGAATTTGAATGACGTAAAATATCCCCAATCCACCATCTTAGAAATTCATTTATCATTTCTTTGTTTGGATTTTCATAATCATCTCTTGTAAAATCCAAGAAAGTTTTCCATGTTAAAGTTTCAGCTTCTTTGCTTCCTAAATTGATTTTTTCAAAAACATTATGAATTTCAGAAATAAGTTTGTCTTTATGAAAAACAATATGATAGTCTTGTTTTGCTTTTGAAAGATGCTTCTCCTTAAAATTAATTGAATAACGATTTCTTTTTATTTCATTTTCTGATTTTTTATTTCTTAAATTTTTATCTATTTTAGAATCAATATATGAATATAAAGGATTCTTTTTATCAAAACGTAAATAAAAATCCTTGAAGAAGTCTTTTAGCAGTTGATTTTCGACTTTATAAAAATCACTCTCAAACAAATCAAAATCACTTTCAGTCTTTATGGAATTCAAACAATAATCCATTAAAAAATGATATTGCATAAAATTAGCATTTGTTTTTAATAGAACATCTTTTATAAGGCTTTCACCAACAGGGAAAGGCAAACTTTTATTAAATTCGTTCCATAAAAAACTGTTATCAAAAGCACTCGGCGAATCAATTAAAATTTTTTCTATAGTTTCAAAATTATCTTTTTCAACTAATTTAGACTTCAGCAAATTAACAATGTGTTTTGAAAACACAGAGTATAAATCTTTTAACTCGCTATTTGAATTTAACGAGACTTTATTTTCTTCTGAAATTAGTTTAAGAATTTTAAAAAATTCCTCTGTATATTTTTCAAAGTATTCATCTGAAAAACTTATAAAAGAATGAAAGAAAATTATATGTTGAAAAACAGTCGTTTTAGACTTTTCTATTTGGTTAGGAATAAAGTCTGCTTCTTTTGAATCTTCTCGTTTTAATAAAAAAATAAGCAAGTCATATATTTTTATATACTGCTCAGCAGAAATTGTAAGATTACAACTTTTTGTATACAATGAAAGACATTCGACTAGACTTGAAAAATCGTCATTTTCTTTTGCAAATAATATTAACCTATCACAAATCCAATCATAATCTTTTTGATTTTTTTCACATATAGAAAATTTAGATATTGAAAAAAATAAAGATTCTATAAACTTTAATCTTGAGCCATTTTCCAATAATTCAATAAAAAAATCATATATTTCTTGCTGATATTTTTCGGCAATTTTCTGCGGATAATCGGAAACTATAGACATCAGAAAATATGTAAAAAATCCATAATCATTATCGCCTGCATTTTTCAAAGCAGAAACTAATAAATCAAAATTTTCATTAACATTTCCATTTATAAAAATACCAACTATGTCTTGAATATTATCTCTATAATCTGCCATAGAATTGTGAGTAGCAAACAATACTTTTATTATTTGTGCATTTAATTCAGGAGTTAGTTTATCATTTTCAATTTTTAAAAGCGAATAAGCATTTTTTGTTTCAAGTTGCTGTTTTAATAATTTTTCGAATAAGCCTTTTTTGCTTGAATCATTCATAAGAATATTCAAAACGAAACCAAAAACATTTAACAAAAATGGAGGAACTCTGTCATTTACAAACAACAAATTTTTTATATTTTCAAAAGAATTCTGTCTGCAAATCTTTTTTGCAGCAAGATATTCCATAATTGTTTTATGAGAAAATGAAAATGGAAGTTGTAAGTTAAGACCAAATTGTTCGTCAGTTTCTTGAATCTTCATCTTCTGATTTAAAATCATATATAATGCTAATGATTCAAAATTATTTAATATTTCATCGCTCAATTCTACAACCCGAAGAGTCAAAGCAATTTCATTTTTTGCAATATATTCCATCAGATTTGGAATACTATCAACAGTATTTCCTTTGGTTTTAAAATATTCAATTATATTGATTAAATAAAACACATTTCCTTTCAATGATAAAAATAAGGAATTACTTAAAAGTTCAGATTTTTTATTAGAAACAATTTCTGAATTAACATAATTATTTATATCGTTATCACTTAGAGCGTTTAGCAAAACAATTTTTGGGTTAAAGTCAGCAAAATCGTTTTTGTTATAAAGCATAGTTCTTGAAGTCATAATGACATTTCGCTTTATGCGATTATTTAACTGCGTAAACACCTTTAATTCTTTTATAAATAATTCTTGAAGTTTTGAATCTATTTCATCATACCCATCCAATAACAGAATACAATCTTTAATAAGAAGTTCAGGTTGAGCTGCTTTTATTAAATTCTCAAAATTATTTCCATTATAATTTGCAAGAGAAATAAAAACTGGAGGGAGAAAATCAAAATTTTCAATTTCATTATCCAAGATAAAATTATAAATATATTTTAAAAATGAAGTTTTTCCATATCCTGCTGGTGCTTGAACAATTGCAAAAGGAATGTCTTTTAATAAAAAATCTTTTACCAAAACACAATTTTCTTCATCATTAAGACGAACAGTTCTTGGTATGTAATTTTTAGTTTTTTCTGTTTTTATTTGTCGAGAATTTTTAACATAAGCGATGTCTAGTTTCCTAGATATATCCTTTAATCTTATAAACTTTCCTAAATCAAGATTATTTAAAATATAATTAGATATTGCTTCTGCATCAAAAATTTCAATTTCTACGTCGGGAAATTCTTTTTTTACTGCTTCTTGAATCTTCTGTGAAATTTGTTGATTTGAAAAAAAACGAATTTTTGTATACGAAGACTTTTTAATTTCAGATTCTATTTTTTCTTTTGTTGTTTTTTGAATAGAAAAAGCATATTTTATACTTTTTCCCTCGCCAAATACAGACCAACCATCAATTCCGCCATCTCCGCCATTGTCAGAACCACTTGCTGGTAAAAAATTAGGGTCAATACAACGAGGAACTAATTCTTCACATAATTCTTCAAATTTTCTGTATCCACCACGTTCTGTATTTAAATTTGACAAGGCTGTCTTTATGCAAAAAATTAACTCATTACCCATAATTACACCTTATTCAAACCATCTTCTAGTTCAGTATATAAATGATTTTTTCTTTCACCAGTCCAAGTTTCTTTTTCTCTAAATGCCATTGTAACACAATCTAAACCACGTCCCTTGTATACCGTTTCTGCCGATATTCCATTATCAAAGCAATTTTCCATTAATGAAAATATGTCTAATTTTAATTTTGGCACTGTTATTTTCCATAAATTGTTTTCATTTGCTATATCATCCAAGGTTTCTATTTTAAAATTCTTTTTTATATCAGTTATATTCTGTTTAACTAACGTAAATCTTCCATCTTGTGCTATCATATTTTTGTCATAGTTTTTTGGATAATTTTCTACAATAATTCTATCATTATTTTCATTTGGCAAATAGCACCAAACTGCAATTTTCTCTTCTGTTTTTTTATTTAGATCATCAATTTTATCAATAAGCGGTTGACATGCAAAATAAACTGCCATATAAGATTTTTTTGTCCAATCTAACAAACGAGTCGCAGCACCATGATGTTGTGATAAAAACAACGAATTATAAATTTCTTTTGGAGGCCATGATGTTGGGGCTTTTAATATAAAATTCATAGCAAGTGGTAAAAGTACTTCATTTCCTTTCTCAAAAAATCCCTCTTTTGAAACATTTACATATTCTTCACTTTGAATAAAATGTAAAAATTCTTCATATTCTAATTTTACCTGCTCTTCTGCAGTTAATGTTGACATATATGTATCTTTATCAAAATGTTTTCTAAAACAGGCTGGTAGCAATTTAAATTCGGAATCTTCTTGACCACGAAATAAAAGAAGTTCTTTTTTTTCTCTGTCTAAATCCAATTTTAATGGATTTCGCGGATCTAGATACTCCCATAATTCATCTGCGTCTTTGCAATCTATAGTTTTATACATAATTTTTATATCAACTTCTTATTTTCTTAATCAAATCTATCACTTGTTTATGAAAAATAATTCCAGACAAAAAAATTACGCCAATTATGCTCCACCTAATGATTGTGTTCATATATAAAATTGGCATTAAACTGACTATAGCAATCATAATGATGCTTAAAAGCAAGACAAATTTCATGTTCCAAAGTTTTTCTTTATATTCATGCTTTCTTAAAACAAGTTGCATCGCAAAAAAATGAAACACAGACATTGCCATATAACAAAAAAGAGTTGTGTAAGCAGCAGCTATAAAACCAAACAACTTTATGAATATATAATTCAGAAAGAGATTCAAGACAGCGGCTATCATAGTAGCCATAGTAACATATTTTCTTTCTTCAAAATAAAATTCCACAGAGCCGAACATCGGGTATAAAAACATAAAAAACACAGCTCCAATAACAGGCGGAATAACCCATATTGCACGATAATAAGATTCTGGCAGCAATAGCTTAAAAAAATCAGGAATAATGCACATTGCCACCACAGACAAAATAACCAAAAACAAAAGAAGAAAATTCATATCTTTGCACATCTTCAACGTGGAATTTTCTTTTATTGATTTATAAATATAAGGCGTTGTTGAAAATTCAAGTCCGCTTGTCACTAAAGTCAACAGCATTGCAAAAGAATAAGCAACACTGTAAATTCCTGCGTCACTTCCTCCGCAAAATCTATTTATCATAAGCCTGTCTGACTGGCTTAATATTTGCATTGACAAATAATGAGGAATCAGCACAACATTGAATCGGAACGCATATTTCCAGATTTTTTTATCAAAAAAAGTTTTTCCATTTTTTAGATTTATGAAAAAAAATATAATTCCTATGATTGAATTTACAATTATTTCCGCAATAATTCTTGCTTCAGCTTTATGTTCAGTATTTATAACAAGAAAATAACCAAGAAAAGGATTAAAGACGCTTGAAAATACTGTTACGAATATCAATGCCTTATATTTATATTCAAATCTCTGTTTTGCAGACCAAAGAAAAAACGGTATCGTTGTCAAGATATACACAAAAATAAAAGCACAAAGTGAAGATGGCAATGAAAGTAAATTTGAGACAACTGATTTAAATAGGATTGAAAAAACAAGAAAAAAAGAAGTAATAGATATTGCAAGCCCTTGAAAAGCCGCAATATAACGATTTCTTTCTCGTTCGTGTTTTATCATAACTACATTAAATACGCCCCCCCAAAGAGTAAGAGTTGTGAAAATTGTAAATATTGACACCCAAGAATGGTAAACAGACAACATTCCATATTGTTCTGTAGTCAACAAACGAGAAAAAATCGGCAATGTTATAAAAGAAATCCCTCGTAACATAACATTGCTTACTGTAAACCAAAAAGAAGCTTTTAATGCTGGTGAAGTTGTTCTATATTTTATGAGAAATTTATTGCTCATTTTTCAACTCTTAATTTCAACATTTTCTCCACAAATTTTCTTGAATAGATTTTTTAATATTGGTTCATCATTTCTTAACAGTCCTACAAATTCTGTTTTCTTTGGATTCAGTTGTTCAACTTGGAATATAATACCTTTAATTTGTGGATAACTTGACAATATTCCGTTTCTATCCATTAATTTTGAACCTTGACTATATCTATCATCATAACTTGCCCATTTTAAAACACTTGTTTCCACTCCAAATGCAACATGCCAAAGGACTCCACTTACAGATATAGGTATTTTTCTTGAATAAGAGGAATAAATATCATAAGTTTCTTTTATCATTTCATTAGGTTTTCCAAGACTTCCTAAAAGTCTTAAATCTATAAATAAAAATACCGTATCAGAATATTCAAATTGTGCAATCTTTAAATTTTGCTTAATTTTATTTAATATTTCATCAACTACCATTTTTACATTGCATGGATTATAACTTGAATCACCTGATTTTTTCATTGGTTGTATTACTTGCTCACCAATTGCAATTCTATTACCTGCTAAAAACTGTTGTTCCATAGCCACTGCAACATTTAAGGCATCTTCTTGTATATCCTTATATTTAATAATTGCATCTACCATTCCTAAAGATTTCATTTCCATATGAACTTTACTTCCGTTGAAATCAATTTCAAAATCTGGAGTTTTTTTTCCGTTCTTTTGTTCTTTTAGATGCTTTATCGCTATGCCTTTCTGTAATAAAGTCCAATAAATATATCCCTCGTTATAAGTTTCAAAAAATTGTCCCCATTTATTATTTCCAACAATATTTGGATTAAGTGTTTTTATAATATTCATTAATTTTGATTTTATTTCTAATAAAAAAGAATCTGAACTGTTATTATCTAAAATATCTATAAACTCATTGTTAACACAAACCAGCAATGGATTTCTTGTATACCCAATTATATAATTTTGTAATTTTCCTATTTCTTCTTTTAGACTCATAATACACTTTTTTTTTCTCCAAATACTTTTTCAGCAAGTATAGTTGTAGAAATTCCTTCTGTATGTGGCAAAAATTCAACTTTTACCCCTACGGTATTCAATTGGTTCTCAATTTTGTTATACATATCTGAATTCTTCCAATCATTTCCATGAAAGAGCACATCATAATGAAGTTTTTTCCACGCTTTAAATTTATCCATTTCTTTTTGTTCAATAACAAAATCCACATATTTTATTGCCTTTACAATTTGAATTCGTTCCGAAAAAGGAATTGTGGGCTTTTTATTCTTGTATGAAAAGACAGCGTCATCTGAACTTACTCCAACAATAAGCTTGTTACACATTTTTTTTGCATTACGAAGAATATTTAAATGCCCAATATGAAACATATCAAATACACCAGTAGTGTAACCTACTATACATTTATTCCCCCCCCCGTCATATTTTTATTTTTTTCAATTTCATTTAGTTCATTCTTTATAAAATTCGTCAGTTGAGTACTAGAAATGCCATCTGTATGTGGCAGATACACAATTTTTACTCCAAGAGGTGCAAATTCTTTTTCAAAGTTTTTCCATGCTGGTGTTCCTTGCCAATCAGACCCAACGAACATTGTATTAAAATGAATTTTTTCCCAAGCAGATTTTTTATTTTTATCTATCTGCGGTACAACCTCGTCAACATAACGTATAGCTTTTACAATTTCACAACGCTCTTCAAACGGTATTACAGGCGTTTTATTTTTCTCTTTTTGAACAAGTTCATCTGTGCTTACGCCAACAACCAGATAATCGCATAAAGCTTTTGCATTTTTCAATATATTCAAATGACCTATATGAAACATATCAAATACACCAGTTGTATAGCCGATTATTCTATTTTCCATACTATTTTTTATCCTCGCTTTAAAATCTTTTTGATACCTTTTTTTACAAATTTTGGAGTTGCCTTATAAATAAATTTCCTCATTTTGATTTTTAAATACCACTTCCAATAAACTTTGCGAATTGCTTTATCAAAACCTATTTTGAAAATAAGTTTCCAAAGTCGTTCTCTCTCTGGATGTGTTTCCGTCGGTTCTTTTAGCGTTGTATTTTCTTTTACCGCCTCTTCAAAAGGTCTCTCAAAAATTACAAGTCGATTTTTAATTTTGTCAAAAAGTTGCTGACCTTTTTCTGTGTGAATCAATACAAGACTTTCGCCTTGGCCTTCGGCTTTTGCACAAATCTCTTGATTTAATCCCCAAAAATCACCAAGCGTTATATCTGAGATTCGATGTGATTCGGCAAATGGGCATTTATAACAAATCGGTTGATAAAGAGTATGAGCCATGAATCCATAGAAATACTCATCCTCAAATTGATCATTACGGTAAATAACCTTATCACCATAATATGCTACAAACTGACAATCATATTCCCCGCCTCTAAATGTTACATTGGTAATTTTTTGCTTATGTTTGTTTTCAAGATTTTTAAGATGGTTAGTCATGGCGAAAGGAGAACTTCCGCCATGACATAACAAATGTATAGTATACACATTTGTTATGTCGTGGCAACACACCTTAAAATATTCGTACAAAGCAAATACTTCACAACTTACACCAATAAATAAAACCTTCCGATGTTTGCTTTCTTCTGCAACAGCCTTGTAAATATCATCTTTATTTGAATGAACATATTTTGATTTTGAAAGTTTTTTTATATCATCAATTGCATCAACGATTATATGCTTCGCTATAAGCACACCGTTAACATCTTCAAATGAACAGCCTACTACACAGCCACCTTCTTCAACAAAATATTTTGAAAGTTCATAGGCTAAACCACCGCTTGCAGAATAAAAATGAGCGTTAGTATCACGACTCCAACTTGCATAGCATTTAAGGACAGTTTTTTTAAGTTCTTCTGTATGTGTTATGTTATTTGCAGGACAAGTCTTTTTGCAAAGACCACAATCAACGCATTTTTTATTGTTAATTTCAGGTCGCCAAAATCCGCTTGTACAACTGATAGTTATAGCATTCTTTGGACAAATATCATGACAAAGAGAACATCCAAAACAATTGTCAAAATTGCAAATTGAATCCATAAACTAACAGTTACTCTTTGTCTGTCATTTCGTTATATTTATGAACCGCTTGGAGATATTTTTCTTGGTAAACAGTTGATGAAATTTTTTCAATAAATTCACAGATTTCGTCAACAGACTTGCAATTAGCAAAACCCATTTCAGTAAGACCACAGGCAAAATCCCGTCTAGTTGTCAAATTCACAGAGGCAAAAGGAATTCCTTTGAATCCCGCATCTATCATTGACTCAGAATGTTCACCGAAAACTATATCAGCGAGTTCTAAATCTTCTTCAAGAGAACTTCTTGGAAAGGAAAGAACTTTCATATTCGGAATATTTGTAGAAAGTTTAATATTTGGCAAATTTGTATACTTAAAATATTCAGCAACTCTGTTTATTGAATTAACACCGACATGTTCTGGATAAACCCAGGTAGGATGTGCACGATAAATAATGTTTACATCTGGAAGTCTTCTTGCAACTTCAACAAATGCCATTACCATAAGATCGTCATCAGACCTATTTTTTTGTGCTGTCCAATCTCCACTTCCACTTGTGGCTACAAGAATTGTTTTTACCGGTTTGGGAAAATTTGGTTTTGGAAGATAAAGTTTCTTCCTAAAAGGAAGTATACATGCAGGGATTTTATGATTATCAAACTGTTTTTTCCCCATTACATCCCAAACATAATATTGAGCATTTGATGGAATATATTTAAGGTCTAATCCAGAATAATTAGGCGGCAAGTATCCATCTTGAATATATCTAACTTCATATTCGGGAAAATCTGGAACGTTACATTTTGAACGTTCATGTATCGAAGATAGATATTGACATTCTTTTTTATTATGAAAAATTCTTTTATCTAAATTCTCTTTTTCAACTAAATCTTGCTTAAATTCTAAGTTTATTCTATAAGCAACACGGCTCATTCTCCCGACAAAAATATATTTTTTGCCGTTAAACCAAGCACTGTAAACATCATTTTCATAAGGCGAAGTTTTTTTTCTAAAAATTTTTCTGTATGCACTTAGTATAAATGGTATATTTTTTAGCTTTTTCTTTATCTCAGATTTTAATGATTTTCTTTTAGCCAAATCATAATAATAATCACCTGACAATTGCTTAAAACCACTTTTTACCCAAATCGAAGGCTCAATTCCTAAATCATTAGATAGAAGATATTTATCTGCATTTTTATATTCATTACAAACTTTTTTGGCAATCCGCTGGTTTTTTATTAAACGGACTTGATTATAGTAGCCTAATGCATCTGTTACATTAGAATTGTCAGCCTCATTATCAATATCTTCTTGTTCAGAATCATTTAGAAACATTGAAAATGTTAAATATTTAAAAGCACCAAATATTTTCTTTAAATATCCAATTTCATTTTCAAAAAGATGATGTGT
Organism: uncultured Treponema sp.; assembly: GCA_964547685.1. Lineage (GTDB taxonomy): Bacteria > Spirochaetota > Spirochaetia > Treponematales > Treponemataceae > Treponema_D. The sequence continues at coordinate 10,168 of CAZJOU010000001.1, forward strand.
AGTTAATAAGATAATATCATCATCTTTATCCCAATATTTTTTAAGATTTTTAATAGATTCAAGTTTTAAATTTTGTGAAAAAAGAAACAGTTTTTCCATAATTTTCTCTACCATTCATTTACACAGTCAATCACATACTGCACCTGCTCATCCGTCAAACAAGGACTCATTGGAAGGCTCAGCTCCTCTTTATGAATCTGTTCGGTAACTGGAAGCGAAAGGCTGTTCCATTCTGCATAGCATTTCTGTTTGTGCGGTGGAATTGGATAATGGATTATTGTTCCAATCCCCTTTTCCTTTAGATACTGCTGAAGCTCGTCGCGGTTTTCTGCAAGGATAGGGAAAATATGGAACACATTGTTTTCATCTGGAAGTTTTACAGGCATCTTGATTTTTGAATTTTTGATTCCGCTGTAGTATTTTTCCGCGACTTTACGGCGCAGATTGTTGTCGTCATCAAGATGTTTAAGTTTCACATCAAGAACCGCCGCCTGAATCTCGTCAAGACGGCTGTTTCTTCCTTTGTAGTCAAACACATATTTTTTGCTTGAGCCGTAATTTGCAAGCGTGCGGATTGTGTCCGCCACATCTTTGTCGTCGGTTGTAACTGCTCCAGCGTCTCCCAATGCTCCAAGATTTTTTCCAGGATAGAAACTGTGCGCACCTGCGTTTCCAAGCGAGCCAGTTCTTTTTCCATTGAATTTGCATCCATGTGCCTGTGCATTGTCTTCAAAAAGATAAAGATTATATTTTTTGCAGATTTGACCAATTTTATCGGTATAAGCACAGCGACCATAAAGATGAACAATCATAATTCCTTTTGTTTTATCTGAGATTTTGTCTTCAATCTTGCTATCGTCAATTTCTAAAGTTTCTAATTTAGGCTCAACTAAAACTGGAACAAGTCCATTTTCACTAATTGCCAAAATTGTTGCGATGTAGGTATTAGCAGGAACAATTATCTCGTCGCCTTTCTTTAATTTTCCCAGTTCTATATAAGCACGTAAAATCCAAATAAGTGCATCAAGACCATTTGCAACGCCAACGCAGTATTTTGTTCCGATATAGGAAGCATAATCCGCTTCAAATTTTCTGTTTTCCTCGCCTTGCAAATACCAGCCTGAATCAACCACACGATTAACAGCCTCGTGGATTTCATTAGAATATTTGTCTGTCACGTCTTTTAAGCTTAAAAATGGAACTTGCATTGTCTCACCTCTACTTTTTCAATCCCATAATTTTTAAGTACTCATCATAGTCACGGATGTATTCCTTTCCGTCATAATGAGTGCTTGCAAGTGCAAGAAGAACCGAATCTGGCGAAAAATCATACATATCTTTCCAGACCATTTTTGGAAGATAGATTCCCTGCATCGGACGGTTAAGCTCAACTATGTGCTCGCCTATTCCGTCAGTAACGCGGACTTTTGACTTTCCCGCGACGTTGATAAGAACAAACTCGCTTTCCTTATTCGCATGCTTTCCGCGCACCATATCAGAATCAGTTCCGTAAATGTAGAAAACTCTTTTTATTTCGAACGGAATGTCTTTTGCACCTTCCACAACGACAAGTTTTCCACGCTCGTCACCAAGATCTTTAAAATCTAATAGTCGGCAAAGTTCCATATTTTCCTCGTTTTAAAATGTGATTTTTTGATTTGAAATAGAAATTAATATCAATATGAATTTGTTGATTTATATAATTTTGTAATTGTGTTCTAAAATCGTAAAATATCAGAATGTCAGACATTCTTCGGTTTAATTAGCTTATAAACCATATTACTAACTACAACAAACTCGTAGGACTAATCGTCAGTTAGTATTAAGAATAACAGTCGCTTACTATTAATACTTCGTGCCTAGTAGTATTAAGCATAAGCGCCACAAAATATTTAATGTTTTTAATAAATGTTTTTACGTTATTTTTTCAAAAAGTTTATGAATTTTGTCTTAACAAGTTTTCTTTGTTAATATAAGCCATATTTACGGCTTTGCAGTTTCTAACTTGTGATGCCTGCAACGACCTTTAGTACAACAAGAATCACAATGATTTTGCATTTTTGATTTTTATTTATAATATAAAATTAGGTAGGAAAAAATTTAAAGACACCTTCTCCATTAGGAAAATCCGCTTAGATTTTCAGATTTCCACAAGAAAAGTTTTATTCGTTGCCCGGACTTTGCTCTTGAACCAAGATCCAAACCTGTCAGCAACTGCCTTTAATATTAGTTATTCTAAAACAAGAATCTTCATCTGTCAATTGTTCAAAATGTGAACAATTAGTTCGATATTCATATTTTATGAACACAAACTATTTTGTCTTTCATTCAACATATCAAAAGCAATTATGTTTAAGCATTTTCGAAAATCTTGAAGGTTTGGTTCTTTTGTCCATTTTATTTTTGCAATCATCTCATCTGAAAAACTGCAAAATATTTGCACAACTTCTTTTAAATCAATTCCAGCTTCTTTTTGATTTGCTTCTGAAATAATATCCTTCCAATTAAATGACAAATTTTTTGATATTTCGCATATATCAACAATATCTTTTGCAGAAATTCTATACAAAGCTGTATATTTATTTGAAAGAATGTTTCGTAATGAATCAGTTCTATAATAAACGCTTGTGTTTTCTATATTTCCAAAATGAATATCAATATCATTTACAAAATCTATTTTTAAACCATTTTTATTTAAGCCATTATAATTTCTTTCAAGGAAAATCCGTGTAAAAGAAACAGAAGAGTTTTCTGCAAAATCTATTTTAAAGTTCGCTTTTTCAAAAGCACTTATTGCTTTTTCAACATGCTGATTAAAGTTATTATCGGCATTTACAAAAAAATCAAGATCGTCTGAGTAACGGTGATTTAAATATCCTCTGCTTACAGCGGTTCCGCCGGTTAAATAAAAGGGAAGCTCGCAATTTTTCAAGACTTTCAGGACTTTGTTTTGAAATGGGTAAAGGCTTTCCTCGTAATACTGCGAATACTGCATCATATTCCTCCCTTAATGATTTCGAAAATATCATTCGGCGAACTTTTGAAGTATATAACTTAACACAATTTTTCAATCCCCAAAGATTTACGCAATCTTCCCATAACAATGTCTCTAAACTTCTGGAAAACAAATTTTCACGAGTAAACGGTCCAGCAGATTTCTTTATGCCATTAATGACATCAAGAATTTCATCATCAGAAACATCGTAGTCCCAATTAAGTTTTTGAATAAGAGTTTTTTTTTCATCATCAGATAAAATTCTATACGACATATCAATTTATCCTAAATCAGCAACTATAATTCGTCAACATTAAAGTTCCAAGCACAAGAATGTCAACTATTAGAGATTTCCGCCGTCAACTTTTCTTACAACTTCATATGAAAGGCCGACGATTTTTGCGTTTCCCATAAAGTCTAGTTCTATGTTTACGCGCTTGTTTCGTTTGTTTACGGCTACGACTTTTCCGCTCATATCTTTTAACGGTCCGTCTACAATTACAATTCTGTCGTCTTTGTCAAATGTTACTGGAACAATTCCAATTGTGCTTCCGCAATCCATAATTGATTTTACAATTTCTAAATCTTTGCTTTCTAAAGGGCGAACGTCGCTATCCGAAGGCAAAAACCGCAAGAATCCATTTCCTTTCTTAAAAAAGCGAAACTTTGCGGAATCTGTTTCGTCTGTTTCTAAAAAAACGTAGCCGGGGAAAAACTGTTCAAAATATTCTTTTCCGGTTTTTAATCGCATTTTCTTTTTTAAAAGATGAACAATTCCGCTAACCTTTTCTAATGATTTTTCAAAAATTGGTTCAACGCTTTCTTTAAATTTTTCTTCAAATCCTGTGCGAACCGAAATGCAGAAAATGCTCATTTTTTCTCTCCAAACATTTTACCAGAATCTTCAATCAAATCTAAAACTTTTTGCGCACCACGTTTTGCTAGTTCGTTTTGAACATTTTCGTCTTCTAGTTCTCCAACAAGACAAAACGCATTTTCTTCTATTTTTTCGTTATTTTCGTAAAGTTCGCTTATTGCACGATTTTCAAAAACAAGATTCGCTTTTTCGGCTGCATATTCAATCAAAAACTTAATGTAACTTCTACCATAAAGAATAACGCTTTCTTTTCCAGCGTTTTTTGCTTGAATAATTTTTTCGTAAAGAATTTCGTTATATTCCGAAGCAAGCGCAAATGTTCGCTTTGCAAACGCTTTGCTTCGCTCTTTTAATTCGTGCAAACCTTCTTCTGTAAGAGCGTAAGCAATTTTTCGCGCATTAACATTTTTTAGCATAATCCAGCCACGCTCGGCAAATCGCTTTAAAACCGCATTCATAAGTCCAATAGAAACGTTTGCGTTCTTTGCAAGTTCACGCTGATTCGCATTCGGAGTTACCAAAAGAGTTTCGTTAATATTTTGTAAAAGTGCCAAATCCTGATTCAAAAAATTCGCCTTGTTGTTTTGTTCAATTTATGAACAAGTAAAAATTATAAAAAATTGTTTTATTATAGTCAATTTTTTTTTGATGTGCTAAACTTTTTTTAATGAAAATTTTAATCAACGGAAATTTTTTAAATAGAAATCTTACTGGAATTGAACGTTTTTCTTGGGAAATTTGTAAACGTTTAGATGAACTTTTGCAAAAAAATGACGAAGTTTCTATTTTAATTTCGGCAAATCCAAAATCTGTTCCAGAATATAAAAATATTAAAATTATTCGTTCACAAAAAGAAATAAGTTCTTTTCCAAAATGGGATTTAATAGAATTTCCAAAATTTTGCAAAAAATATAAGTTGACCGGACTTAACTTTTCTAATACTGCGCCACTTGGAAAAAATTGCGGATTTGCTTTTTTGCACGACATTTACGCAAAAATTTTTCCAGAAGATTTTTCTAGTTTTAAGGATAAACTTATAAAATTTTATTGCAGATTGAATTACAGAAATATTGCAAAAAATGCAAAACATATTTTTACAGTTTCAAACTTTAGCAAAACTCAAATTGCAGAAAATTATAAAATTTCGCAAGATAAAATAAGCGTAATTCCAAATGGTTGGGATCATTTTAAGAACGTAAAAGAAGATAATGAAATTTTTACAAAGTTTCCGTTACTAAAAAAAGGTGAATTTTTCTTTACGCTAGGTTCTTTAAGCAAGCGAAAAAATCTTGCTTGGATTGCAAAATATGCAAAAAATCATCAAGAAGAAATTTTTGCCGTAAGTGGCAAAGCAATTAGCGGACTTGTTCCAAAAGAATTAGAAGATTTAAAAATATTAAAAAATGTTGTTCTTGTAGGTTACGTTTCTGACGCAGAAGTAAAAGCGTTAATGAAAAACTGCAAAGCGTTTATTTTTCCAAGTTATTACGAAGGATTTGGAATTCCACCGTTAGAAGCGCTTTCTGTTGGAGCAAAAATAATTGTTTCGCAATCTGCGTCGTTACCAGAAATTTTTGGAACTTCTGCGCATTATATTTTTCCAGACGACACAAATGTTAA
>CAZJOU010000001.1:15759-17810 GCA_964547685.1 uncultured Treponema sp.
CCTGCAACAATTCCAAACTGAACTGGATATTCGTCTGTATTTACAAAATGATACGGCGTAGAAAAATCTGCATTTTTGCAATTTTCGTTGTTTCCGTAATTGTCGTCGTCGTAACGACCATAATTATCTTCGTCTATAACTGTGTAATAACTGTATAAAAATCCAAGATTTAAGTTAAACTGTAAAGTTCTATTTACGTTTTTATGTTCAAAAGTGCTTTCTAACTTTACAATGTGCATCCAATTATATGCGCCGTCATGCAAAAAATATTTTTCAAGATCATCGCGATTATAAATGCTAAGTTCAGAATAAAGCGAACTTCCAGGAACTTCTTGACTTCCGTAATCTGCTCCGTGGCGAATAAACTGATACTGAACTGCAGTTTTTATAAAACTTTTTGGTTGCATTTCAAAACGACAAAGGAATTCGTCAGAATTTGGTGGAAGATAATAACCTAAACTTGCACCATTATTCATATAACCTTCCATTATATAATGACTGTAACTTGGTGCGTAATTAATTGCGTGGTGCGTATAACAATAAGGTTCAACTTTTGTGTAGCGAACGGAAACATTTGCAAAAGGAATATTTGGAATAATAGCTTTTGCTCCAACTTGACCTGCAAACATTGCGCGTGTAGAAGTAAATGGGTCATTATTTATGCCGTTTATTTCGTCAAGATAAAGCGAAGCCCAAACTTTTCCTAAACCTGGCTTTCTAAACATTATGTCGCCAAAAAGAGCTAAGTTATCCATATCTCCCGTATGATTTTGATATTCAACATAAATAAAAAGCGGAAACATATAACCTAGTTCCAATCTTTTTGGATAAACAACTGTGCTTCCAAAATCAAAATGAAAATACTTAAAATCAAGTTCAATCATATTTGCAGAAAAAGCGTTCTGCCAATAATAAGAATCGTCTAAGTTGCCTTCTGTTTCTGGATAGTAACTTTCTTCGTAAACACTACCTTCGTTATCTAGCATATAATCAGAATTTGGATATTCCAAAATTCCTGTAAGTGAAGAAAATTTTAACCAATTAAAAATTTCTACAGAAGAACTTAATTCAAAAAATGGACGAGCCATTTTATTTAAAACTAAAGAACTTCCGTTATCCATTGCAGCCCATTCGTGCGAAATGCGACCTGCACCAATGGTTAGCCGGTCGTCTAACAAAGAAGAACGAATTTCCCCTTCTGAACCGCCACTAAGCCCAAATTCTGTTGCCCAACCTTCTGTTCCAGACGCAGAAAGATTAGAAAATAAATAAACTTGTCCGTCCCATGGCTTTTTATACGAATACGGAAGATAACTATTGTTTTGATATTTTTTTATCATTCGTGGCGTAGGTCGCGAATAACGATTTCCAGAAGAATTTAAATCGCCGTCAAGATAAGATTCCAAATCGTCATCTGTGTACGAAGAAAAATTATCGTTTCCGTCGTAACCGTACCAAGCGTAGCCAACAAAAGTTTCGCCTTGTTCGTAAAGTGGCATATAAGTAAAGTCAAAAGTTGCATAAAATCCGTAAGAAATATATTTTGTTATGTCGCCCTTAAAATTAAGTTTTGGCATAATATCAAATCCTACAGAATTAAAATCAGAATCGTTATAAATTCCGGCGGAAACAGAATTATCCAAAGCAAAATCGTACAAAAAAGAAAAGTGCAATTTTTCATTTTCGGGTTGATTTTCAAACACAAGATGAGTAAATCCGTTCTTTTTTTCTGTATTTATTTCGTTTGCAGCCTTAAAATTTTCTAAAATTTCAATTTCAGTAGGTTTAAGTTCGTCTTCGTGCTCTAAAATTTCGTCTATCGCCTTTAATATTCTAGAAAGCGTATAAGGTTTTGCTCCCGGCAAAAAAGAACAAAAACCTTTTAATTCGCAAACATCAAGAATGTCGTAAATTTCGTTGTCAATATTAACAGAAAGATTTTTTTGAGCAAAACAAAATGTTCCAAAAGTAAAAATTAAAAACAAACTAATAAGTTTTTTCATATTTCTAACCTAATTTACAAGAATAGATTATCGGGTCAAGCCCGATAA
>CAZJOU010000001.1:17910-60291 GCA_964547685.1 uncultured Treponema sp.
CCGATAATGACTTAGCGCTGTATATCTAGCAAGCCGATAATGACTTGCTAATAATGACTTATTAAAAAAGCGAATATTTTAATGCAAAAGAGCCTTCTAATCCTTGCGCAAATTCTCCAGATTTATTTTTATTGTTTATAACAAACGAATAAGTTATTCGTCCGTCCAACGAAAAATTTTGGCTAAAATTATAAGTTCCCTTAAGTGTTATTCCGTTTGTAAATTGAACAGTTCCTGTTAAAACATAAGTACGCGCAATATCTTCCGCTTCTTCGTCAGTAATAAGTCCCATTTTTCGTAAAACGCTTGGATAATAAGCATAATATTTTTTGCCGTCAATTTCTATTGTATTATTAAAAATACCAAAAGAATTTGTTCCGTGCGCAACAAAAAGATAGTTAAATTCTGCGCTCCATTTTCTTGGTTGAACATAACCAACTTTTAATTGTGCGCCCAAAGCGTCTGGTCCAAACGGTGAACCAATCCAAGAGCAAAGCGGAACACTTGTATTATTTTGCATATCGTTTCTTGTTGCGTAAAGCGACCAATCTGCACCTTGTTTTATATAACAAAACGGAGTTGTGTAAACGCCTTCTATTGCGCTGTTCCACCAACCGCCTTTGCTATCTGGAATGTTAAGTTCAAAACCCATCTGAAAACCTAAACTGTCTGGAATAGAATTTGCGCTTGCAGAACCTAATTCGTAAAAAGTTTGCATTTCGTTTTGTGCGTAAAGCATATAAAGTCGCGAATACTTAAATGGCGTAAATTCCAAAGAAACTCCCATACATTGACAAATATGCGCTTCTCCATAAATATTTTTTTCATCGTCAGAAACGTAATCACTATCTTCCCAAGAACCGTACGAATGCATAATCATTAAAGGATTTAAATGTTTTATTTCAAAACCACTTTGAACTAAAGTTGCCTCGGAAATTCCAATTTTTATCCAATCAAAAATCGGTCGCGCTTCTACATGGTGCATATAAAGATATTTATCTGTAGAAACTTGAACAACATCAAGATTATATTTTAAGCGTGGCGAAAAAAGATTTAACTGAAAATATCCTTCTGTATCAAAAGTTGAATTATAAATTACCGAACCTGTAAGGGTTTTTCCAATTTGAAGTCCGTTTCGCCCAAAACTTGCGTTTACGCCCCATTTTTCAAAAGTTTTTCCAGCACTTCCATAAGAATAACGAGGCCACATAAAATCCATATCGCTAGAATTGTAAAAAATATTTGTAAAATTAGAATCAGAAGACATTCCCCAAAAACTTTTTGCAAATGTAATTCCTGTTTGAATTATAAAATAGTCGCTCCAACCTAAATAAAGTGGCAAATCTAAAAACGGAGTTGCTCCATACGAACCTAAAAATCCGGAATATGCGCCATATTCGTCATCGCTATAATTTATTGTTGGGCGAGCAAGCAAATGTCCTTCAGAATCTTTATGATTTTCGTTCCAGTCAGTCCAATTAATATTAGAATCTTTGTAGTTTTCGCTAGATAAAATATCATAACTATCCACAGAATTTTTATTTCCAGAATAATCTGTTGCAAAAGTCCAATCTATATCAGAGTTTGTCTTAAAAACTGCGCTAGGCGAAGCATTTAAGTTAAATCCAAAATAAACTGGTCCCATATCAATTTTTTCGTATTTTTTAAAATTTTTAGAAGAAAGAAATTCCGAAACTTCGTCGTAAAGTTTTTGACCACTTTCGCTAAGTTTTTCGTACGGAATAAGATTTAAATACATTTTTAGTTCGCCAGCCGAGATTGGCGCATTTGTAGCAAAACTAGTTCTTTTAGTTTCGTTATTAAGCATAAAAATAGCGTCGTAAACCCAATGCCCAGCTGGAATTAACTGATTAGAAGAATAAACCTGACAAAAAAGCGAAGAAGAAAAAACAAACAAAGCAAACCAAAGTGCAATATTTTTTTTAATGCGCATAACAATATTTTTAACATTTTTACAAGTTTTGTGCTACTAATAGCAATTAATAAAATTAATAATTAATAATTCTTAATTGAATTTAAGAGGGCGCCTGCCCTACGGCTCAACTGCTTCGCATTTTCGCCTACCCCTCTAAACTGCGCACCGCATTCGCTGCGCTAATTCCTATTTCCTAATTAAACAAAATCTTCTATAATAAAAAAATGAAACTTGCTATAGATTGCCGAATGACAAACAGTGGCGGAGTCGGCTCTTATTTAAACGCACTTCTTCCCTATCTTACAAAAAAAAATAATTGCATTCTTTTAGGAAACAAAAGCGAACTTAATAAATTTAAATCACAAACTACAGAAATTATAGACGTTAATATAAAACCATTTTCGCTAAAAGAACTTTTTGCTTTTCCAAAAAAAATTGCAAAAAAAATAAATAGTTGCGACATTTTTTATTCGCCATATTTTAATATTCCAAAAGGAATAAAAATTCCAATTTACACAACAATTCACGACGTTGTTTTTTTAGACATTCCAGACTTAGCCGGAAAACCTGGAACATTTATTCGCAAAGTTTTTTATAATTACGCAATCTTAAAATCAAAAAAAATTTTTACAGTTTCAGAATTTTCTAAAAGTCGCATAATTTTCAATTTAAATTGCAAAAAGCCAATTATTGTAACTTATAATGCAGTTCCAGAATGGTTTTTAAAAAACAAAAACGAATCAAAAATCAAAACAGAAAAAGAAAATTCTATACTTTTTGTAGGAAACATAAAAAAACACAAAGGACTTTCTGTTTTAATAGATGCGCTAAAAATTGCAAAAAACAAAGGTTTTAATCTTACGCTAAAAATTGTGGGAAATGCAGAAAATTTTCGCACACAAGATGAATCAATTTTTAATAAAATAAACGAAGTTCCTAAAGGTTCTGTAGAATTTACAGGAAGAATAAGCGATGAAGAACTAAAAAATCTTTACAAAAAAACAAAACGACTTATTCAACCTTCGCTTTACGAAGGATTTGGAATGCCACCGCTAGAAGCAATGTCGCTTGGAACAAAAGCAATAATTTCCGACATTCCAGTTTTTAAGGAAATTTACAAAGATTTTCCAGTTACATTTTTTAAATCTGAAGATTGTAACGATTTAGCAGAAAAATTGCTTTCTATAAAGAACGAAGACGACAAAATATTAAATTTTCCGCAAATTTATTCATTTGAAAAAACTGCGGATATTATTCAAAAAACTTTTGAAAATGATTTTAAGTTGGAGCAAAAAAAATGAAAGTTGCAATTGTTCACGATTGGCTTGTAAATTATGGCGGAGCGGAACTTTTTGTTGAATACTTACTAAAACTGTATCCAGAAGCAGAAATTTTTACGCTTGTTTACGATAAAAAGCGAATTAGTCCGCATTTTGCAAACTGTAAAATTCACACTTCTAAAATACAAAAAATTCCTTTTGCTACAAAAATTTACACAAAACTTTTAAAATTTATGCCCGCCGCATTTGAATCTTTTGATTTTTCTAACTTTGATTTAGTAATTTCGTCTTCTTCGTGTTGCGCAAAAGGCGTAATAACGCCACCTTACGTTCCGCACATTGCATTTATTCATTCGCCAATGCGTTACGCTTGGGATTTATTTTTTGACTACAGAAAACGTAGCGGCCGACTTACTCAATTTTTTATGAACCGCTGGATTCCAAATCTACGCCTTTGGGACTACGTTTCTAGCCAACGAATTGACACAATAATTGCAAATTCTAAGTTTATTGCGCGCAGAATAAAAAAGTTTTGGAATCGCGACGCAAAAGTAATTTATTTACCAGTTGATGTAAGTCGCTTTAATCCTACGGAAAAACCGCGCGAAGATTTTTACGTTGCTTTTAGCCGCCTTGTTCCATATAAACGAATTGACTTAGCAATTTCTGCTTGCAAAAAACTTAAAAAAAAACTTGTTGTAATCGGTGGCGGTTCCGAAATGGAAAACTTAAAAAAATTAGCCGGAAACAACAAGAACATAACTTTTTTAGGGCGAGCAAGTGACCAAGTTCTAGAAGATTATTTACAACGTTGCAAAGCACTTTTGTTTTGCGCAGAAGAAGACTTTGGCTTTGTTCCACTAGAAGCACAAGCGTGTGGCGCTCCTGTAATTGCGTACGGACGTGGTGGCGCACTAGAAACAGTTATAAACGAAAAAACAGGAATTTTTTTTAATAGCCAAACTCCAGAATCTTTAGCAAGCGCAATAGAAAGGTTTGAAAAACTAGATTCAGAAGGAAAATTTAATAAAAACGAAATTGTTTCGCACGCTCGCTCTTTTACAGAAGAACGTTTCCAGCAAGAATTTTTGGCTACTGTACAAGAAACCGTTAAAAAGTTAAAATATTAAGCCTATGACCACAACAGAATTTATTGCATATTTTAAGAAAACTTACAAAAACAGAACAAGTTCATTTTTCTCTGGTCTTTTAATTATGCTTTCCGATGCAATCGCTCTTTTTTGTTGCATTGGACTTGCATTTTTAATAATAAACTTTATAAATCCGTCTGCAATCAATTTTAGGTCATTTGTATATTATTCAGTTTTTTTTCCACTTATTTTAGTCGTTTTTTACGCCGCAGGACTTTACCCAGGAATTATGATTTCGCCCTCGGACGAAGTTAGAAAAATAACTATTATTTCATTTTTTTGCTACATCGGAATTTGCATTGCAATTGTTTTTTTTGGCGCAGATGATGAAAGCCTTGCAAGCGCAGTTGTAGAAAATATAGTCCGTGATAGCGACAATTGGGGCGTTGTGTGTGCATTTTTATTAGCAGTTCCAATTACTTCAATAGGACTTCCTTCTGCCCGCGAAATTTCAAGACATCTTTTTGGAAAATTCAGTTTTTACGGAGTTCCAGCCGTTATTTACTGTACAAACGATAGTGCTAAAGAAGTTATAACTAGACTTATAAAACGCCCAGATTTAGGTTATAAACCAGCAGTAGTAATAGATAGCAATGCAACAGAATGTTATATGGAAAACGGAATTCCTGTTTTTCCAGATTCAAAAGAAATTCTTGATGTTATAAAAAAATTAAAAATAAAAGTTGCAATTGTCTGCGATTTTAAGGGAAATCAAAAACCAATAAGAAATTTTTATCGTTATACAATAAGCATTTTTAGTCATCAAGAAATTCTAACTTCTTCCATGCAAACAAGAGATTTAGGTGGCATTTTAGGATTTTCTTCTACACATAACCTTACAAAAAGATGGAATCTATTTATAAAACGCTTTATAGATTTATTTTTGTGCATAATTGCTGCCGTTATTGTAATTCCTTTTTCTATAATAATTGGAATAATAATTAAAATAACTTCGCCTGGACCTATTTTTTACGGACACAAACGTGTTGGAAAAAATGGCAAAGAAATAAAATGCTGGAAATTCCGTTCTATGTGCAATAATTCACAAGAAATATTGGAAAAAATCTTAAAGGAAGATCCAGTTAGACGTGCAGAATGGGAAAAAGACAGAAAATTTGTAGATGACCCTAGAGTTACGAAATTCGGAAAGTTTTTAAGAAAAACTAGTTTAGACGAACTTCCGCAACTTTGGAACATTTTTATTGGCGAAATGAGTTTTGTAGGTCCACGTCCAGTTACAAAAGATGAACTAGAAAAATATGGTGAAAACGCAGAATTTATTCTTTCTGTAAAACCAGGTCTTTCTGGAATGTGGCAAATTTCTGGTCGTTCAGACACTGGCTATGAAGAACGCATTACGCTAGACACATATTACATTCAAAACTGGTCTGTTTGGCTTGACATTTGGATTATAATAAAAACTGTTTGGGTTGTAATAAACGGAAAAGGTGCATATTAAAATGAAAAAACTTTTTGCATTTATATTGTTTTTATTTGCTCTTACAAGCGCATTTTCTTCTTCTTACGTAATAAAAGATGTAAAATATAACATAATTGGTTCTACTCGCGAATATGCACTTAAAACAAAAGTTCCAATAGATTTTAAAAGAGAATTTAAGGACGAAGATGAACTTTTAAAATATATTTCCGACATAAAAAAACAAATTGAAAATACAAGAAATTTTGATTCTGTAGATGTTGATTTTAAGGTTTCTACACTGCCAGAAAAAACAACAACAGAAACTTCAACAGAAGACACAGAAGAAAGTAATAAAGAAAACGAAAATAATGAAAAATATGACGTTACTTTATTTGTAACTGTAGATGATTCTTTCCATCTTATTGCAACTCCGTACCCAAAATATTCTTCTGGCGATTCTTTTACTTTGTCGTTAAAAGCAAAAGACACAAACTTTTTAGGTTCAATGGAAACGCTAACTGCAGATGGAAACTTTAAAATTGAACTTGACGAAAACGACAATCCAGATAAATATTCTGTTGGAATTGGCTTTGATTTTGAAACGCCTTTTCAGCTTGGAAAACTTGATGCAGTTTGGGGAAATGCAGTCGATTTTTCTTATACTTTTGGCGAATCAACTCCAGAATGGGCGCTTGACACAAGTTTGGAACTTACCAAAAAGTTTAAAAAAGTTTCTTTTGTAACCAAGTTTTCGCAAATTTTTAATCGCGACCTTGACTACGAAGAAGAAGAACTTAACGGCGAAACTGTTCATTATGGCGACGGAACTTATTTTGGCGAAAAAATAGATTTTTCTATTCCAATTACGATTCAAGAAATTGATAACTGGGGAAAAATTTACTATACACCATTTTTTAACGGAACATACTATTGGGATTTTGACGGAATTAGCGACCAAAACGAAGATTTGCGCGGTCCTTCCATTTCGTTTGGTCAAAAAATTTCTACCGGACGCGTAAATTGGGTAGAAAATTTTAGAAACGGACTAGAAGCATCTATAACAAGTTCTTTTGGCTACAATTTTTCTGTTTACGATTTTATTCCTTCAATTTCTGGCGAATTAAAAGCGTATAAAGCGTTTAAGCACTTTGCGTTTAGTACAGACATTTACGGTTTTGCAATAATGCACGGCACTGAAAATTTTGGCGACAGATTACGCGGAATTCGAACAGACCAATATTTTGATGATGAGGTTTACATCGAAAATCCAGATTTATCTAAAACAGACAAAGCAACTAAATCTTCTGCAGGTTTAATTGTAAATATTGATCTTCCAATTCGTATTTGCAGAATATATTGGGACGAAATTCCTGTAATAAAAAAGATAAAGTTTGCAAAATACTTTAATTTGGAACTTCAACTTTCACCGTTTATTGATTTTGCTTTATTTCATAACGAAGCGGCAGATTCAACGTTTAACTTAAAAGACGGATTTCTTTCTGGCGGTTTAGAAGCCATTGTATATCCTTTGCGTTGGAAAGGAATTCAAGTGCGCGGAAGTTTAGGAATTGATTTAAGTAGAAAAATGCCAAAAGCAAGCAGTTTCTTTGAGCAAGATTGGAGGGACAACGCAAAATCTTACGAAATTTCTATCGGACTTGGTTTGCATTACTAAAAAAATGTCATTGCCGTACTTGATACGGCAATCTATTCTATTTAGACAGAAATTGCAAATTATTGTGGAGTAATTTCATTTAATCTTACAAATGCTTTGTTTTTCCAATAATCTTCTGGTTCGTAATCTTTTAGAATATTAAACAACTGAATGCAGAAAATTAAATCGTTATTTTGGTAACTTAAATCGGCAAGGTTATAAAATCCTTCCCAAACATTATTTTCTGTTCCCCATAAAACAATATCCGAATACAAAGTCGCTTCTTTTAGAACAGAATCTAAACCAGAAACTTCAAAATCTGCATTTCGCTTTTTTAAAATATCTACAATTTTTGAATATGCCGTTATAACGCCAAGTTGCGAAGTATGAAGTGCTTTTTCCTTTTCATTTCGCTCTTTGTAAAAATCAGTAAGGTCAAAATACGCTTTTAAAAGACTGTAATTTGTACATCTGTAAAGACTAAAAAACTTTTCAAGACAATCGCTTTTAGAACTTTCTACCGTTCTTTTCATAGATTTTTCTAACGATTCATTCTTAAAATCGCTACTTTGACTTAAAATTAAAAGCAAAAATTCTTCGTACTTTTCGTCTTTTCCTAAAAGTTTACTTACATTTGCAAGTTCGTACAAAATTGAATATTTTTCGTCTTTTATATCAAGATTTTCCGAATTTTCATACGCATTAAAAAGATAATTATACGCAATTTCGTATTCGCCTTCTAAAGAATAGATTTTTCCTATTAAAAAATCTGCTTCTGGAAAAGCAATATTTTTTCTTAAAAACGAAAGCAATTCATTTTTAGAATCGTTAAATCGTTCTTTTCCATATTTTGTAAAATTTCTATTTATAATTTCAAGTGCATCTTCGCTTTGTCGCTCTTTAAGAATTTTTTCAATTCGTTCTAAGGAATCGCCTTGTCTTTTTACTTCTGCTGGCTTAAAAGCGTTTTCTAGCGTTAAAATTTCATATTCAATTTTTTGCTTTCGTTCAATTTTTGCTTTTTCCGCAATAGATAAAGCGTCTCCGTAATTTTGTTCATCAAAAGCAATTTGCGCATTTTCTATAATTCGTTCATAACCGTGAATATAATCAGGCTTTTTTAAGTTTTGAGAATAAAAATCTACAGCAAAAAAAAGCAACGTAATTGCAAAAACATTTTTTTTCATTTTGATTCCTATAGCCGAATTTTAGAATTTTACAAAGAATTTAATTCTTCTCTAAAAACATTATCGGCATCAGAAGCGTTTACCGTTCGTATTATTTTGCCTTTTTTAAAAATAATTGCTTTTCCGCCGGCTCCAGCAATTCCAATATCGGCGTGTTTTCCTTCGCCAGGTCCGTTTACAACGCAACCCATAACAGCAACTGTAATATCTTTTTTCATTCCTAAAAGTTCATTTTGCCAACGATTTACAAATGCGTGAACATCAAAACCTTCGCGACCACAACGCGGACAAGAAACTATAGTTACGCCACCTTTTCGTTTTCCTGTTTCGTGTAAAATTTCGCGTCCGGTAATAACTTCGTTTTCTGGCGAAGAAGAAAGGCTTACTCTAATTGTGCTACCAATTCCTTCTTTTAAAAGATAAGTAAACGCCATTGTAGATTTTACAATTCCTGTAATTAAAGGTCCGGCTTCTGTAACGCCAATATGAAGCGGAACATCGTACTTTTTTGCAAATTCTTCGTTTGCTTCTATTGTTTCTTGAACGCTAGATGCTTTCATACTTACAACATATTGACTAAATTTTAACTCTTCAAATACTTCTGCTTCGCGCGCCGCAGTTTCGGCAAGTGCTTTTGCTCTAGACATTTTATTTTGTTCTACAAGTTGTTCCAAATCTTTAGGAAGACTTCCTGTGTTTACGCCAATTCTTATTGCTGAACCTTTTTCGCGGCAAGCATTTACAACTTCTTCTACTTTTTGGCGATTTCCTATATTTCCTGGATTTATTCGTATTGCAGCAACGTTGCCTTTTAAACATTCAAGAGCAAGTCTGTGGTCAAAATGAATATCTGCAACTAAAGGCATATCTGTATTAGATTGAATTTTTACAAGACTTTTTGCAGATTTTACGTCTGGCACAGCAAAGCGCAAAATATCGCAACCAAGCATTTTTAAATTATTGATTTGTTTTATAAGTTCAGAAAGTTTTTTATCGTTTTCGTAAATATCTGTAATTCCTTCTTTCCACATTGTCTGAATTGAAACTGGTTCGTTTCCGCCAAGTCCAATCCTTTTTATATTTCCGTTTCCACCTAAATAAACTGTTCGTGGCTTTAAAAATTTCGTTTCCATAAATCAATTATACAATATCAAGTTAAATAAAAAAAGTCTGTTCATAATGAAGTTCACTTCATCATGAACAGACTTTTTATAATATGATTTAAGACTTAAGCAATCATAGAGAATACCATTACGAACAACGCAACAGTTTCGCAAAGACCTACAACCATAATGTACTGAGCAAATCCTTTTCCGGTTTCACCAAGCGCATCACTACCTGCGGCACCTGCTTTTCCCTGAGCAACAGCAGAAAACAACATACCAAATCCAGAAGCAATTCCAAGACCAAGCGCAGTTGCTGGATCCATTGCGCCAGATGTTACTTTGCCAGCCATTGACTGCATAAGAAGGAAACCGTAAATAGTCTGTGTCAAAGGCGCACCAGCAAATACTGTAAGAATAAACGGAGCAGGTTTATTGTTTACATAACAACGTTTCCATGCGCCAATTGCGCCCTGACCTGCAATTCCAATTCCAATAGCCGAACCAATAGCAGCAATACCCATACAAAGAGCAGCACCTAACAATCCAAAATTCATAATTAAACTCCTATAGCAAAACAAAGCATTTTCTTAGTTTTGCAGAATCATTTTATTTTTTATCTTCCGTTTCTGAAAACGGAGCATATTTAAAGCCAGACCATGACATTCCCAAGTGATTTGAGAATTCCAACGTATTTAAACGAACACCGTGAACAATTACAGAAAGCAAGTTCAATACCATATTCAATCCGTGTCCGAACACAAGCAACAAAACTGCTAGCAAGAACAAAACAGCATGACCTAAAATAGGACCAGCCATTGTGTTTACGGTATTAGAAATAGCCGCACCAGCAAGTCCAACTGCCCAAAGTCTGATGTACGAAACAATATCCGAAAATACGTTTACAACACCAAGCAAGACAGAAATAATATTTTTACAACTTTCAAGTATAGACTTTCCTACACTTCCTTCGTAATTGCTAAAAATAAAACTTAATGTAAATCCAACGGCAACAAGCGTAATAGAAACTTTTCCAATTGGAATTCCATAAACAATTTCATTAAAAGCAAAAATAGAAGAACTTACAACCATATTAAGAACTACGTAGAACATTCCCCAAAGTTGTAATAGCGAACCAAGTTCGCCCAAAACTTTTAAAGATTTGTGGTAGCGTATCATTCCTTTTATGTGTGCAATAGAAAGTTGCAAAAATCCCAAGGTAAAACAGAAAATTTGCAAATTTTGCGCAGTTGTAAGCGTTCCTTTAGAAACATCGTTAGACCAGAAAGGAAGCCAAGTTGCGTCGCTAGCATTAGAAAGCGGCGAAACAGAAAGATTTACAAGCCAAGTTGGAAGTTGCTGTGGAGTAAGACCAAACCAAGTACAAGTAACAATTCCCCAAACAACAGTTGCAATTCCTAAAAGTAGCACAAGCGACATAATTGGTTGAACTTTCTGTTTTTTTGCAACAGACTTAAGAATTAAAATTAAAGCGGCAATCGTTACAAGTAAACCGTAACCGCCGTCTCCAAAAATCATTCCAAAGAAAATTGTAAAGAATAACAAGAACCAGCCAGAAATATCATATTCATGATAACCTGGAACTGTTCCCAAAAAGTCCGTAAGTGGATAAATTAAACTTACAAATTTATTATTCTTTAGTTTTGTAGGAACTTCATCATCATCACTAGGATCTGAATATGCAAGTGCCCAACTGTTAACCTTTACAGCGTTTTTTAATTCGTCAAGACTATCAACGGGAACATAACCAGAAAGCCAAGCAAGATCCGTTTCTTTTCCGTCATTTTCTTGTCCCATTCCAGAATAAATTGTTTCAAATTCAATATCTGATTCCAAAGTATTCTTTAAGGCTTCCATTTGAGGAATGTAATAAGCAAGTTCTGCAAATTTTGCGTCAATTTCTTTAATTTCTGCATTATCTTTTTTTACTTGTTCATTTAATTCATCAGTAGAAACTTCTGGCATTGGAACTTCAAACGCTTCTGCAGGAATTCCAGCAGGACGTTCATCTGTAGCGTCTAGCAACAAAAAGCGAACAACTTTTTTGTAGCGATTTACACAAATTGTTTTTGAATTTTCATCAATAAGATTGTACTTATCTTCTGGAATTTCGTACATTTTTAACGAAATACCTTTTTCTTTTAGGTAAGCAAAATCTTTTGGCGAAACACTTCCCCACAAAGCAAAACGTTCTAATTCTGTTGAATCGCTTGAAATTTCTTCTTGAAGTTTTTTCTTTTGTTCAGAAAGAGCAATTACTTCTTTGCATTTTTTAGAAATTTCTTCGTTAGAAAGATTTGCAGGTTTTGCATGCTTTTTAGAAAGTTTTACATCGCTTAGCAAAGAAACAGCCGAAACAGCATTGTTTGACGCTTCCTTAAAAGCGGCTAACTGTTCGCCTTTTCCTTCTAATTGTTCAAGATGCACAACTCCAAGTTTTTTAAGCTGTTTTAATGCTTCTTTTCGCTCTTTATTAAGAACTACGATAGAGACTTTTTTCATTTGTACAATCATTCAGAAGCCTCCTTTTTAGCATCGGATACAGCCTGAAGTTTTTTCTTAGAAATTTTACTGCGAACAACTGCCGCAACTTGTTCATCTCCAAGATAAACCGAAATTTTTTTAATATTTGCCTTTGTTTCAGGAATTTTAACCTTTTCAAAAAGATTTACGCGCTGAGTTGTTGTGCGTAATTCCTGCGAAAGAAGCCGAACTTGTTCATCAAGAACTTCTGCTTCAAGATCCAAAGACAATGCTTTTTCCATTCTGTCAGCAGCCATGTCTATCCATAAAGGAGTTTCGTACAAATCGTAGTCGCCACGGCTAAAATCTGCGCCTTCGTAAACAGGAATTGTAACACCGGCAATATTGCCTACGCCTTTTTTTATGTTTTTAACGGTTACCATTCCTGGCTTAAACGCATCTGCTTCGCCAAAAACAGAAATCCATTCATCGAATTCCTTTTCTAACTGTTCACGCTGGGCGCGAACGGCTTTGGCTTTTGCGTCTATTGTACGAATTTCTGTTTGGAGCTGCTGTTTTTTAAGCGTAAGAGTCGGAAGATAGCGCTGATACATTTTTAGCGCATCTTTTTGAACCTTTTGCTCATTTTTAGTCAGCTTTAATTTTGCCATACAGTTTCCTTTTTTCTAGTTCTTTTTAGGCCAATATTTTTCTACAAGAGCTGTTTTAATTCCAGTTTCCGAAGGTTCAAAACAATCAGAAAGAATTTTCCAGCCAAGATCCAAAGCGTCTTCCAATTTTATATTTTTTGAAAGGTCCATCATTTCGTCTTCAAATTCTTTGCCATATGCAAGAAGTTTTTCGTCCCAAGCAGACATATTGAAACCCATAGATTTCTTTTCCAATGTGTCTTTATAGTTTGAATAAAGACGAATCATACCGTCCATAAGCGCACGGTGGTCATCGCGAGTAGAACTATTTACATTCTGCTTTAAGCGCGAAAGGGAACCAAACGGTTCAATTCGTCCGCCTTTTAAGTAATACTGACCTTCTGTAATATAACCTGTGTTATCTGGAACTGGGTGAGTTACATCGTCGCCAGGCATTGTAGTTACGGCAAGAACTGTAACTGAACCTGCGCCTTCAAAGTCTACGGCTTTTTCGTAACGACTAGCAAGTTGCGAATACAAATCTCCAGGATAACCACGGTTAGAAGGAACTTGTTCCTGTGTAATAGCAATTTCCTTTAAGGAATCTGCAAAGTTTGTCATATCTGTAAGAAGGACAAGAACGTCTTTTCCTTGAAGAGCAAATTGTTCTGCAACAGCAAGCGAAAGGTCTGGAATTTTTTGACATTCTACGGTTGGATCCGCAGCAGTATGAATGAACATAACTGTTTTAGAAAGAGCACCACCGTTTTCCAAAGTGTCCTTAAAGTACAAATAATCATCGTATTTAAGTCCCATTCCGCCAAGAACAATTACATCAACTTCTGCCTGCATAGCAATACGAGCAAGAAGTTGGTTGTAAGGTTCTCCAGAAATAGAGAAAATCGGCAATTTTTGCGAAACAACAAGCGTATTGAACATATCAATCATTGGAATACCAGTGCGAATCATACGCTTTGCCATAATACGTTTTGCAGGGTTTACAGAAGGACCGCCAATAGCAACAAGGTTATCTGTTAGCGTAGGTCCATTGTCGCGTGGTTCAGCAGAACCATTAAAAATTCGTCCCAAAAGATTATCGCTAAACGAAACTTCCATTCTGTGTCCAAGAAAACGAATGTGGTCACCAGTAGAAACACCGCGTCCGCCGGCAAAAACCTGAAGCGAAACTGTATCTCCGTCAATTTTGTTTACTTCGGCAAGAGATTTACCGAAAGATGTTTCTATTTCTGCAAGTTCACCGTAAGCCACGTTATCTGCTTTTACAGTAATAACGGAACCTACAATTGATTCAATTCGGCTATAAATCTTACTCATTTTCACCACCTTTAAGCATTTCTACTAGCTCAGGCTTTACAGTGCCTTTTTTAGATGCATACAAGTCATCAATTTCTTTTTCTGTTGACTTGAATTCTGGCGTATTCCAAGCAATGTAGTTCCAGTCCAAACTCTTTTGTCGCAACTGATTAAAGAATGAACGAGCTTCGTCTTTATCTTTTAATTCAAAATCAGAAGCAAGAATTGTTAGAACTTTCTTAAAAGTATAAGTTTGGCGTTCAACGCTAACAGCAGCATCTACTTCATCAAAAGAGTTTTGCTGGAAGTAAACTGAATCAAGATATTCGCTCTTCATATAAGTAACGAAATCTTCTGTTGTAGTTCCTTCTTCGCCAACAACTTTCATCATTTGGTTTACTTCTACGCCGGCTTTATAAAGATTTCTTGCGTAATTTACCCAATCTTCACGAATAACAGATTTATATTTTGACCAAGAGTTAATTGGGTCAATAGCAGGGAATTTTCGTGCATCTGAACGTTCGCGTGTAAGTCCGTGGAAACCACCAACAACTTTTAACGTTGCTTGTGTAACTGGTTCTTCAAAGTTACCGCCCGCTGGCGAAACTGTACCACCAATAGTAACAGAACCTTTTGAACCATCGCGAAGTCGAACATAACCAGCACGTTCGTAAAATGCTGCAATGTAAGATTCAAGATATGCAGGGAACGCTTCTTCGCCAGGAATTTCTTCCAAACGACCAGACATTTCTCGCAAAGCCTGCGCCCAACGAGAAGTTGAGTCTGCAAGAAGAAGAACGTGTAAACCCATTTGTCTGTAATATTCTGCCAAAGTAACAGATGTGTAAACAGACGCTTCGCGCGAAGCAACTGGCATTGATGAAGTGTTACAAATAATAATTGTTCGCTTCATCAAAGATTCGCCCGTTCTTGGGTCTGTAAGTTCTGGGAATTCCTTAATTGTTTCTACAACTTCACCAGCACGTTCACCGCAGGCAGCAATAATTACAATATCAACATCGGCGTTTCGGCTAGTTGTATGCTGAATAACAGTTTTACCAGCACCAAAAGGACCAGGAATACAATAAGTTCCGCCTTTTGCAACTGGGAAGAACGTATCTATAAGACGAGTTTTTGTAACCATTGTTTCTGTTGGAGCAAGACGTTCTGCATAACAGTCAACAGCACGCTTTACTGGCCATTCAAAGCACATTGTAAGAGTGTGGTCGTTACCCTTTTCGTCTGTTACAACAGCCATTTTATCTGTAATTGTATAAGAACCAGCAGGAGTTACTTCTTTTACTGTATAAGTTCCCAAAAGTCCAAAAGGAACAAGAATTTTATGAGTAAAAGGTCCTTCTGGAACTGAGCCAATTGGGTCACCACGGAAAACTTTATCACCTGGTTTTACAGAAGGTGTCCAATCCCATTTAGTTTCTTTATTAAGAGGATCTACATAAATACCTCTTTCCAAAAAGAAGCCTGCTTTTTCTGCAACAAGCGGAAGCGGATTTTGAAGACCATCGTAAATTTGGCCAAGAAGTCCAGGACCAAGCATAGCACAAAGCATATTTCCTGCAAATTCAACTGGGTCGCCAGCTTTTATACCTTGTGTCATTTCAAAAATCTGTAGTTGGGCTACGTCACCGCGAATTCGGATAACTTCACCACGAAGTTTTTTACCTTCTACGCTAACGTAAGCAACTTCGTTCATGGAAATGTTTCCGTCAAACTTAACAGAAACCATGTTTCCATTAATACCGACTACTTTACCTTTTGTTTCTGTCATATAGTTTCTCCAAGTATAGTATCGTATATTTTGTGATAAGAATCTGTTCCCTTTTCTTTATCAAATTTTCTGCTTCTTTCTAACAACATAAGGCGGATTCCATAAGCAAAAACCGCATCTGTAGAAAAATAATCCATTGGCTGAAGCGTATTTAAAACGCTTAGTCTGTATTCGTAAAGAAATTGCTCTGCAGAAAGAGGACTGTCCATTCCAACCGCTGTTCTAGCAGCCTGAACAACATCGGCTTGCACAGAAACTGGAATTGAACCAAAATCTTTTTTCATTTTTTGAGCGCGAATTTGAGCAAGAGCATAACGCAAAGAACGTTCAAAACTGTACCATTTATCCAAGAAGTCAGAACCGGTTGATTCTGGAAGTTTTGGCGCTTCTAGCGAAAGTTTGTCCAAAATTTTCATTTGATTTGAATCAAAAAATCGGGAACATAAATCTCTGTAATATTTTTCGGTAATTGGCAGCGTAGATTTTTCTCCAGCAGCAGAAATATCAGGAAGCTGCGAAACCAAATAATATTGTTTTTTCACTAACTATTTCCTTTTGCAGCGTCTTTCATAACGGCTGCAACACGAGGATTTAGATATGCAGAGAACAAATCTGCAACTGATTCTGCTGAATAATCATAGAATGCAGCTCCATTATTTACGCCGATTCTAAATCCGGCAGAAAGCGTACTGTCTGGCTTAATTTCCAATCCTTTAGAAATTTCTGCTTTTAAGGCAGCCTTTAATCCATCTTCCAAAGATTTTAAATCTTTTTCGCTAAGTAAAACAGAAAGTTCAGAAGCATCAGCATTTTTGCTCCAAGCTTTAACCGTTTCTGGAATTAAAGATTTCATTAATTCTGGCGAATAAGCTTTTGCTGATTCAGATTTAATAAAACTGTCTAATTCAGCAACCAAAGAATCACGGAATGTAATAAGCATATTGCGACAAGCCTGAGAAAGCGCATCTGTGCTAGCTTTTTCCAATCGCGCAATTTCTGCTTTTGCGTTCTTAATCATGTCATCTGATTTTTTTTGTGCTTCATCAACAATAGATGCAGCTTTTTTTTCTGCATCGGCGGTAATTTGACTAGCAGCGGTTTCTGCACTAGAAACTCCGTCTTTTTTTATTTTGTCAATTAGCTCTTGTAACTGAAAATCCATTTTTACCCCACTAAAGTTGTTTAAAAAATGTTATTTAAAGTATAATCCAAAAAATCTAAAAGACCAACAAAATTTAGTTTAAATTTGAAATATTTTTATTGTTTTTTCTCATTAAGTGCAGGATTAAAAATAGCCTAAATTCTACCTTCTATCGAAAGTACAAATTGAACTTCTGTAGCGGAACAGCCTAACTCTTTTATTATTGTTTCTGTTGAATAGCCTTGGTCAAAAAGTTTTAGGATTTTTGTTTTTAAGTCGTCTTCGCTTTTTCCTAAATCTATTGGCTGTTCTGGAACAAAAACTTTAGGACTTACGACCGGAATTTCTGCGTAAGATTCGCCAGTTTCGTTTACAATAACTTCTGTATTTGAAGCAATTTCGTTTTCTTCTTTATTTTGCGCATAATCTGTTTTTTCGTTAAAAAGCGTTGTTTGTAGCGGTTCAGCCGAAAATCGTTCGCCAGAGCGCGTAAGAACAACTGTATCTTCCGAATCTAAATGATGTTTTGCTTTGTTTCGCTCATAAGCAGTTATTGCCGTTTTTTTTGTAGCAGAAACGCTTTTTCCGTTAACTTTTTCGCTTACTTTAGAAGTTGTTCCAATTTTATTTTCTAAATCCATTAAAAGTCGTATTTTTTTATCTGTTTCCGCATTTAACGCTTTTAATCTATTTGCTGTATTTTCGTAAACGCTTAAATTTCGTTCTGTTTGATGATTTAAATCTGCTAAAATTTTATTAATTTCGTCTTTTGTCGTAGAAACAATATCGTCTGTAGAAAAAAGATTTTTAAAATGGCGAAGAAAAACAATCCACATAACTACGTTAAAAACGCAAATCAATATAAGAACTATTTTCAAGAAAAATCACCTCGTAATATCTATGTGTTGACCCAAATAAGATTCTTTTAGTCGATATTTTTTTGAATCGTCATCTGAATCTTTATCTTTTTCGCCACTTTCTTTTTTTTCAGAATTAAAAAGATTTCCGTTTTTTCCATTTTGATTAACAGAAGATGCACCTTCTTGTTTTTCGGATTCTTGAACTTTTTTACTTTGCTCTTCTATTTGTTCCGTAATTTCTTTACGCTGAGCGTTTTGCGCCGCCTGCAAACTTTGTTCAGCACCAGTAACTTTATTTGCTACATTAGAAATTTGCGAATACATTGTTTGTAAATCTAACGGCTGAAGTCCCATTATCTATATCCTTCCGGACCTTTAGAAACGTCCAGCGCAGGCGGTTGATATTTTCCGCGTTTTGCAAACGAATTTTCGTAATAAAAAGTGCAACCAGTTACTTCTGTATGAATTTCGTCCATAACATCGCGCACAAAAATTTTTGTTCCAGGATAAGTAGTTCCTTCTACTTTTACTTTTCCTACTGCTTTTAATTCGCGAAGATGAGTTTGAAGTGCTTCTATTTCTTTATTTATTTCGTTCGATTCTGTAAGAATTTCGCTTTTGCGTGTTTGGAACTTTTTTAAACTTTCTTCTTTATCTTTTGGAAGTGAACGTCGCACTTTTTGCTGATTTTCCAAAGTAGAAATATCCATTTCCAAATTTTCAAGTTCTTTTACAAGCGAAGCCTGTTGTTCTTGCAAATCGTCTAGTTTTTTCTTTGCTCGTGGATCAACGCCAACAGACAAAGTTGTAGCCGCCCCACCACCTGGCGAACCTACAGTTTTTGCGCAAATTTCTTCTGTAGCAAAAAGCGTTCCGCCAGTTATTTGCGCTTTTTTTCCGTAAAGTACAATATTTTTCATTGCAGTAACGTTACAGTTCATAAGACTGTCTGTTGCAATTACGTTTTCTTCTACTTCTATGTTTGTTTCCTGACAAAATTTACACCAAAGCGATTTTCCGGCTTTTATAGAACCTTCGTTTTTTCCAAAAACACCTTGATGAATTACAATATCGCCATTTTCTGATTCAATATGACTTTTTCCTACCGTTCCGCCAATATCAATAGTTCCTGTAGCGCGAACATCAAATCCATCTTCTACAGCACCTTTTATAATTACTGCACCAACAAATTTTATATTTCCAGATTTAATATTAACTGCATCTAAAGTTAAAAGCGGTTCTACAGAAACTTTTCCGTTTTCAAAAATAACTTGCCCGTCGCAAGAAGCAAGGATTGTAACTCCGTCTTTGTCAAAATGAACATTTTTTCCAAGTTGAACTTGAATATCTTTTCCGTTCTGTGCTTCCAAATAGTGCGCAAAAAGAGTTTTTCCGCCCTTTCCTTTTGTTGCTGCAATTTTTACAGCAAGAACTTGGTCTGTAACAACGTTTTGAATATTGTTTAGTTCCTTAAAGTCTATATTTCCGCTCTTAGATTCTTGCGCGCGTAACTTACTTCTGTCTGTTTCAAAATTATACTGAACATAAGCGTCTTTGCCGTTTTCTGGAAGAATTGCAGAAGCAACTTCAAAAGGAGTTCCGTAAACTGGATTATCAACAAATTCGTTTATTTTTTCTTCGTTAATTCCACAACGAACGCCTTGCGCTTTTAATGCAGTTTCAATTTGTTCTGGCGTACATTCTGCGCCACTCATTGCAGGCGCATCTACAGTTATTGTTCCGTGCATTTCGTCGCTAGAAACTTCTACAGAAATTACAGCGTCCGCAGCAGCAATGTGATTATAAGAACCAACTGTTTCGTACTTTCCGTTTGTTCCGTTCTTTATTAATTTATTTATAAGTTTTTCGTCAACTGTTTGTGTATCTGGACGTTTTACAGAATCAAGGACATCTTCTATATTTACAGGTCTTCCGTTTCCTTCTGGAAGTATAACTTTAAGTTTAATAGACGAACCAAAATGACGAACATAAAAAAGTCCATCGCGATTTACAATAGTTTGCTTATCTTCAAATGCGCTTTCGTCAAAAAGGTCATCAGAAGCCGCTTTTCGTTTTGCAGCTGCAACATCAGAATTTTGATATATTTTTAGTTTCCACGGCTTTTTTCCAATTCCTAAAAAACCGTTACTTCCCTTTTCTAAAACTTCGTATTCTAAAGAATTTTGTTTTGTATCAAGCTGGACAGAAGCATCCGCTAACGCTTCGTCTATAGTAGAAGCATTTACTTCTACGCTAGTAAGTTCTTTATCAACTTCGAGGCGTTTAGACATTTCTTCTCGGATTCTATCTAGCGAATACATTTTTTACATAATTCCTTTGCGTAAATTAGTAAGTTTTGCACGTAATCGCAAGTTTGCTTTTGTATGAAGTTGCGAAATGCGCGATTCTGAAACATCAAGAACTTCGCCAATTTCCTTAAAAGTTAAGTCTTCGTGATAGTACAAAACTATAACCATTTTTTCTTTTTCTGGAAGTTCGTTAATTGCCTGAATTATTACTTTTCTAATTTCTTCGCGTTCTGCAATTACATCTGGATTAAGACTAGAAGGCGATTCTATAGAGTCGCCAATAGACATACTGTCGCTATTGTCGCCAGAATACCAAACTTCATTTAAGGAAAGAACGCTTGTTCCAGAAACTTTCATTACTGTGCGATGATATTCATCTTCGCTCATTTTTAGCGCGCCAGCAATTTCTGTGTCGGTTGCTGTGCGACCCAATTTTGCTTCCAAATCAACAATTGTGTCTTCTATTTCGCGAGACTTTTGACGCACAGAACGCGGAACCCAATCTATTTCGCGAAGCTCGTCAAAAATTGCCCCGCGAATGCGCGTTACAGCATAAGTTTTAAATTTTACGCCTTTTGCAGGATCATATTTATTTATTGCGTCTAAAAGTCCAAATTGACCAAATCCAACTAAATCGTCAAATTCTACGCTATTTGGCATTCCAACGGCAACTTTTCCGGCAACATACTTTACAAGTGGCATATATTGCCTAATAAATTTATCGCGAAGTTTTGTAGATTTTGTTTTACGATATTCTTCCCAAAGCAAATCTTCTTCTTTTTCATCGTTTACAGATGCAGATTCAGAGATTTGTTCTTTTTTTTCTTCAGCTGTAATTTCGTCCATATAAACCTTACCTTATTATTCTTCTTTATCTTTTGCAAGCACAGTGCTAATAGCCTTTGCCATTAATTCCGCATTTTTGTCATCTGTAGCATCTTTTTTTGCCGCAGGTGAAGTTGATTTATTTTCAGAAAAATCAGAAACACCATCATCTTGGCTAGAAGATGCAGAATATGCTTCGTTTCCTTCTGAAATTTCTTCCAAATCTGGCAAAACATCAAGAGATTCTTCGCCGTTATCTTCTTTAAAATCTGGAAGAGAAGACATTTGCGCAGTTTTTTCGTCTGCTTTTATTTCATTTATTGTTTTAGATTCTACGCTAGAAAAATTATCTGCATTTTCCGAATTAGTTACAGGAACAAATCCGCTATCTTGCGAAGAAGCATTTGCTTGTTTTACTTTTTCTAAGTTTGAATCTGACACTTCTGAAGAAGTTTTTTCGCTATTTTCTTGATTTTCTAAATTAGAATTTTCTGCATTATTTTCTGCTTTTGGCGTTGGTTCTTTTTTAGGTTCGTTTATATCTTCAGAATTTAACATTTGATGATTTGAACCAACAAAAAACTTTGCACCGTCTTCTTCGTTTGGAAGGTCTTCGTCTTGAATAACAATATCTACAGAATGATTTCCAGAACTCCCAGATTTAGAAGTGCTAGAAGAAGTTTGCGCTAAAGGTTCACCAATATTTAGAACTTTATCGGAAAGAACTTGTATTATTACCGCCAAAACAGCAAAGCAAATTGCAAAGCCAAGCGCAATTACAAAGCGCATTCCAATACTTCGTGCTACAGTTCTAAAACTAGCCAAAAAGGAAAGTAGAAAGCCGAAAATTGCAAAGCCAATGACGAATTTTACATTTTTCATCTTCTACCTCCCACTTAGAAAATTAAAAATACGATATTTTATTATATACCAATTATTAGCAAAAAGACAGAAAAAAAAGTTATTTAGAGCCTATTTTACGACCTTTTTGCTTAAGTTATTTTTTCTTACCAAGAAATTTCTTTAAGAACGAAGATACGCCTTCGTTTCCTTCATCACCTGTTTTTTCTATTCGCCCTACAATATGTTTTAAGCAAACAGAAGGCTTAGAAGTTGGATTTACAACTATAAAAGGTTTTTGCCTAATTACAGAAGCCTGAACAATAGGATCATCGTAAACAAAACCAATATAATCTACTTTATAACCTAAAAATTGACCTACAATCGTAATAATTCTGTCGGAAATTCGCTTTCCTTCGTCCGCAGAATGAACGCGATTTACTAAAAGTTTTAAGTTTACAGTTCGGTCAACAATTTCTGTTGTAATAATTTTAATAATTCCGTAAGCATCTGTAATTGCTGTTGGTTCAGGCGTTGTAACAACATAAACTTCGTCTGCAGCAGCAACAAACTGAAGAACATTATTTGCAATTCCCGCGCCTGTATCAATAATAATTATGTCAGCGTTTCCTAAAGTGCTAAACTGTTTTGCAAAATATTCAAGTTCTTCTACGCTAAGGTTTGCAATTTTAGAAAATCCATTTGCACCAGCAATAAATTTTATTCCGAATTCTGTATCCAAAATAATTTCTTTCATTGTCTTCTTTTTATTTATTACGTGCATAAGATTATATTGAGGAACAACGTTAAGAAGAACATTTACGTTTGCCATTCCTAAGTCGCCGTCTATTAGAATAACTTTTTTGCCAAGTTGTGCGTAAGCAATAGCCATATTTACAGAAATGTTAGTTTTACCAACGCCACCTTTTCCGCTAGTTATTGCAATTATACGAGTTTTATGATTTTTATCAGAATAATCTTTTTCTTCTGTCTGGCTTGTTTCTGCCAAACCTCCGCTTAAAAGTTCGCGCAAACCTTCTGCTTGTTCTTCCATACTTAATTAACTCCAAATTTATCTTCAATATGTATTCTATCAACTTTAAATCCCATCATTCTGATGAGAAAATAAATTGCATCCGCTTTTTCTATGCAACCTGCCGCTTTTTGTCCGTTTGTAATGTAAGAAATACTTTTATTTTTTTCCCACATTACTGAAATTACGTTTCCATAGCGTTCAGATTCATCGCACTTTGTTATTATAACAGAATTATAGCCAAATGGCTCGTAATTTCGCATAATATTAACTAAATCTCGCGATTTTGTAGAAGCAGTAACCGCCAAATAAATGTCAGGATTCATTCCTGGAACATCAAGAGTTTCTTTCATAGCACCAATATGCGAAGAATCGTTTGGACTATAACCGCTTGTATCTATAAAAATTGCGTCAACATGATTTTTTACGTCTTCATAAATTTTTTGAACATCGCTTGCGTTTTCTGCTTTTAATACTTGAAGATTAAATAAACTTCCAAACTTAGAAAGTTGTTCTTGTGCGCCAACTCGCATTGTGTCTGTTGTTATAAAACAAATTTCGCTTTTTCGGTCTTGTTTTTTTGCTTGCATAACGTATTGAGCGGCAAGTTTTACCAAAGTTGTTGTTTTACCAACTCCTGTAGGACCTACAATAATTATAACGTGCGGATTTCTATAAACTTTTTCTGGCGCAATGTTTATTGTTTCGCCAATCAAATCTATAACTGTTCGTTGAACATAATCTTTATCTTCTAATTGTTCCAAAGAGAGAGTTTTTAGTTTTTCTAAAATATGTTTGCAATACGGAAGTGTAAATTCGTTTTCGCTAAGCAAATTTTCAATCATTTCTATAGAAGGATGCGTTTCTGCACCAGAAGTTTTTTCTTTATTTTCTTCCATTGTTGTTTTTAATTCTTCTATAGATTTTTTTAATTCATCAAACTGAGCATTGCTTATTGTTTGCTTTGGTAAATATGTTCCAGAAGCAGAATTTAACGAAGGATCTAAAGATTTTACTGCCATTTGTCGTAAAAAATCGTCTTTATTTTTCATAAACGAATCTGCATCCGTAGAAGGCAAAGAGTAAGATTGATTTTGATTTTCTCCGTGTTGTTTTACAACATAAGTAACTTCTAGCATTTCTTCGTTTAAAAGTCCAAAAAAACGACTTTTTAGCGACTGTTTTTTATTTACAATGTCGTAGTCATTTTGATATTTTTTATAAAGTTTTTCGCGCGCTTCTTTCATGCTTTTTGCATAAATAACTTGCGTTGGTTCTTTTATTTCTCTATCCATCATAAGACATTATTCCTCATAAGCAATTTCACCAAGAACTTCTACAGAAATGTGATTTTTTGCCGCAGAAATTTCTTCAAAAGAAACAACTACGCACTTCATTTCTATTGTACTACCAAGTCCTCCGCTAAGCGATGATTCTACAATCATTCTTACAGCTTTTGGGCACATAATAATAGGAACAAAGCCCATTCCGTTTACATTTTTTGCAGCATTTTCTACACTAGCATTCCACTTACGCTGGTCAACAGGATCCAAAGCCGGATAAGGATTTGAACCGTCATCTGGGAATTGCGCACTATCCAAAAGTTTTTCTGCCCAACCTTGACTTAAATTTATTACTCTAAGTTTTCCGTCATTATCTGCGTATTGCAAACAAATTTGACTTCCAAGTGCTTCGCGAACATAATCAATAAGTTTCCAAGTTACGCGTGTCATAGTTCCATAATTAGAAATAGTTTCTAGAATTGTAACAATATTTCTTATAGAAACTCGTTCTTTTAGCAAACCTTGAAGGATTTTTTCAATTTCACCAATAGAAAATTTGTGGTCGCCAGAAAGAACGTCATTAACAACAATTGGATTTTCTTTTTTAGTTTGTTCAAGAATAAGATTTACTTCTTCACGTCCAAGAATATCTGCTGCGTTATTTTTAATAATTTCTGTAATGTGCGTTGCAATTATTGTTGGGGAATCAACGACTGCATAACCAGCTTGTTCAGCCTCTGCACGTTGCTCTTCTGGAAGCCAAATTGCAGGAAGTCCAAATGCTGGCTCTTTTGTAGGTTCGCCTTTTAAAACTTCTGTAACAGAACCTGTATTCATACACATATAATAACCTAAGCGAACTTGACTTTTTCCAGCAGGAATTCCGCGAATTTTAAAGCAATATTCGTTAGGATCTAGATTCATATTATCTACAATTCGTATTTTTGGAACAGGAAGTCCCATATCTAAAGCGGCTTCTCGCCTAATTCTAGAAATTCGTTCTACAAGTTCCGCGCCTTTTTCTTTGTCAACAAGCGGAATAAGAGCGTAACCAATTTCCAAACTTAAAGGATCTAGTGGAGCCACAGCATCTTGTTCTGGATTGTTTTGCGATTTTTTTCCATTTGTTTCTTCCGCTTTTTTTTGCGCTTCTAAAACTTTGTCTTTTTCTTTTTGTTTTGAAAGTCTATATCCGTAATAAAAAATAGCAGCACCAACTGGAATTAAAAGAAACTGAGTTCCACCGCGGAAAACAATTCCCATTGCTGCAAGAACTACGCCAATAATTTCGTAAATAGTTCCATCTATTGAAAATTCTTTTACAACTTTTTCGCCAAGCGTATCTGGCGACTTATCTGCAGTAACAAGAAGTCCAGTTGCAAAAGAAAGCATTAACGAAGGCATTTGACTAAGAAGTCCATCACCAATTGTAAGTTTTGTGTAAATTGCAAGCGATTCGTTAAAAGAAAGATGATGATAAACCATTCCAACTATAAATCCGCCTACAAGGTTTACAACTGTAATAAAAATACCAGCTTTTACGTTTCCAGAAACAAACTTAGAAGAACCGTCCATATTTGAATAAAAGTCAACATCGCGACGAAGTTGCTCTTTTTGATGAGTTGCTTCTTCTTCTGTAATGTAGCCGTTAGCAAGTTGATTATCTATGTCAAGTTGCTTTATTTGCATAGAATCCAATGTAAAGCGCGCAGCAACTTCGGAAACGCGGCCAGAGCCTTTTGTAATTACAACAATTTGAACAACTACAAGAATTATAAAAATTACAAATCCAATAACAAGACTATTTCCGGCAACAATATTTGCAAACGCTTGAACCATTGAACTTTGTGTTTTTGCAAGCGCGTTTGCGTTGTTTCCTTGCGCAGAAAGAATAAGTCTTGTAGAAGAAATGTTTATTCCAAGTCCAAAAAGAGTTACAAACAAAATTATTTGCGGAAAAGAAGACAAATCGGAAGCACGTGGCGTATAAACAACCGTAAGCAAAACTAAAAGCGCCAACGCCAAGTTTATAATCATAAGAAAATCTATTAAAACTTTTGGAATAGGAATAATTAGCATAAGAACTGTAACGATTGAAAAAACG
This sequence comes from uncultured Treponema sp., assembly GCA_964547685.1. Lineage (GTDB taxonomy): Bacteria > Spirochaetota > Spirochaetia > Treponematales > Treponemataceae > Treponema_D. The sequence continues at coordinate 44,274 of CAZJOU010000001.1, forward strand.
CCAATCATATTAGTTCTTATGAAATTTAATATTTTTCCCCTACCGCTTTCGTTTGCCATTAAGTCCCCACCCAAGCAAATTACTAATTATTTTTTAGAGTCAAATTTTACAACTTCCGCATAAATTTGCGCAATTACACGAAAGTAATCTTCTGGTATTATAGCACCTACTTCTGTTCTTGTATAGAGTTCACGCGCCATAGGTTTATTTTCTACAATCGGAACAAAATTTTCCGTTGCAATTCTACGCATTGTAAGAGCAATAGAATCTTCGCCTTTTGCAGTAACTTGTGGAGCCGGAGCAAGATCAACATCATATTTTAACGAAACTGCAAAATGCGTTGGGTTTGTAATTACAACGTCTGCCTCGCGAACTGCGTGCGGAATATTTTGCTGTGCCATTTGCATTGCTCTTTGTCGTATTCTTGACTTAACTTCTGGGTCGCCTTCCATTTCTTTATATTCTTGCTTTGCTTCGTATTTTGTCATTTTCATAGATTCCATAAATTCTCTTTTTTGAACAAAATAATCTGGAATTGCAATAACAATAAAAAGAACCGCCGTAACTACAAGAATTGTTCCCGCCATTCTAGAAATGCTAAAAACCGCTTGAACAATACTTTTATTTTGAATTTCCATAAGAAGAACTGGAATATCGCGCCTTATAAGAAAGTATGAAATAAAAATTATTACAGAAACTTTTATTATAGATTTTAAAACGTTAAAAAATCCTTTAAAAGAAAAAAGCGTATTCTTAAAATATTGAGCAAAATTTGGAACAATTTTAGAAAATTTTGGAGCAATAGTTTTTGTAGTAAATAAAAAACCTTGATTTTGAACAATATTAGAAATTATTCCAACCACAATACCAGAAAGAGCGATTGGAAGTACAATTTTTGCAAATTTTTCTGCAAAAATATAAAAAAAAGATGCATTTTTTACGTTCGTTTCATTTATATTATTAAAAAAATATTTAAGAACTTCTGCACATTCAAATAAAATTCGCTTTGCAAGCACAAAAAGAACCATAAGCGAAAAGAAAAACACAAGCGAACTATTAAGATCTGAACTTTTTGCAACTCTACCTTCTTCTCTTGCTTTTCTAAGCCTTGTTTCCGAAGGTTCTTCCGTTCTTCCTTCGTCTTCTGCCGCAAACCACTGAAGGTCAATATCTTCAAAGTTCATTTTTGACCTCCAAGTAAAGATAACATTCTAATTAAATCGTTTAATCCTGTGTTAAACGAACGAATAAAAAAGTCGCACAAAGGTTCAAAAATCATTACAAGCAAAAGGAAAGCAAGCAAAATCATAACTGGAAAACCTTCGCTTAAAAGATTCATTTGCGGTGCCGCTTTAGAAAGCAAACCTGTGCAAACTGTTATAAGAACAAGAGTTCCCATAATAGGAAGCGCAATTACAAAAGCATCTGCAAAAAGATTTGAAAGTCCTTTTAAAAGAAAATTAACTACATTTTGTCTTCCGTTAATTAAATTAAAAACATTTACAGAAATAAAAGTTTGTCTTAATCCTGTTAGAAAAAGTTTTTGAAACCAATGATTTTGTAAAAATAAAAGAATTGCCGCAAAATTAAAAAATTGTCCTAAAAGCGGATTTTCTACTTGGTTTAAGGAATCGTAAACTGCAGAAGCCGAAAATCCCATTTGAAAAGCAAAAAACTGAGCCGCTGTACTAAAAGCGGCAAAAATAATAGAAACGTAAAAACCAATTATAACGCCAATTAACGCTTCTCCAATTAAAAGAAGAATATAGTCAATACTAAAAGTGCCGTCGCCTTGAATCCAAGTTGAATACGAAGAAAAATCTGCAAAGCCCATCATTAAATAAGCCATATAACCAACCAAAGCGACTTTTGCAGTTCTAGAAACAGTTCGCATAGAAAAAAGTGGCAATGTAAAAATAAGTCCTGCGCAACGAGCAGCAACAAGCAAAAAAAGAGGCGCCGAATTTACAATTTCATCAACCATATTCATATTTTATTTACTTAGCTATTTCGGGAATCATTCTAAAAAGCGTTTCTGTGTAACCTTGCAAATCAGAAAACATCCAGCCAGAAAGTAGCGCAATAACTAAAAGAATGCTTACAAGTTTTGGCAAAAACGTTAAAGTTTGTTCTTGAATAGAAGTTACTGCCTGAAAAATTGCAACAATAAGACCAACAATAAGCGCAATTAATAGCGGAGGCGCAATTAGCATAAGAATTTGTACAATTCCTCCGCGCATTAAATTTACAATTTGACCAATTGACAAAGCCTAACCTCCATGTCATTCCCGCACTTGCTGCGAAAATCTATCATTACAATTTAATGTCAAATCAAATCCAACAATGACCAGTAATACTAATGAATTACAGAATTAAAAAGTTCTGTAGTTAAAAGTCCCCAACCGTCAACAAGAACAAAAAGCATAAGCTTAAACGGCATAGAAATTTGAACTGGCGGAAGCATCATCATTCCCATACTCATAAGAATACTTGCAACAACCATATCTATAATTATGAACGGAATATACAAAATTACGCCAATCTTAAATGCAACAGTAAGTTCGTGCAAAATATACGAAGGAATTAAAACATAAGTTGGAACATCTGCAAGCGTATTTGGACGTTCAAGTTTTGCCATATTCATAAAAGTTGCAATGTAACTTGTGTCGCCAGACATTTGCGTATACATAAATTGCCTTATTGGTGCTTCTGCTTGATGATACGCTTCTGAAATTTCAATTTCGCCATTAGAAAGTGGCTTAAACGCTTTGTCGTACATTTGCGTAAAAGTTGGCCACATAATAAAAAGCGTCATAAAAAATGCAATTCCATTTAATACAGCAGTAGGCGGAACTTGCTGCAAAGAAAGCGCTCTTTTTATAAAGTCCAAAACTATAGAAAAACGCAAAAAACAAGTTAATAAAATTAAAAGACTTGGCGCTAAACTTAAAACTGTAAGCAAAACCAAAAGTCTAACAGAAAACGCAACTTCGCGCCCAGTTCTAGGTTCGGTTATATCAATTGATATATTTGGAACTTCTGCGGGGCGCACATTTCTATTCATTTCGGTAGTTCCGCGCGTTGAACCTTGCGGAAAATTATTATTTTGCGAAAACGAAGAAAAAACAAAAACAAACGAAAAAAGCGATAAAATAAAGATTTTTTTTAGAATTGACTTCATATTATTTACCGCCATTCAATTTATTTCGCTGCTTTTCTAGAAGTTCAGCAATTTTATTTTTTGCGCCGCTCATTACGTTTTCATCTTTTTTTTCGCGCGGACCGTTCGGCATAAAAATATCAAGAATATCAGCAAAATTTTTAGGTTTATTCGTCTTTTTTTGCTTATCAGAATAAAGATTCATTGCTTGAATTAACTCTGTGTCATCAATTTGGCTTATAAGATTTACAGAGTCATCAGAAACGCCAATCATAAATGCGTATTTATCTGTAAGCGTTACAATTTGAACAGATTTAGTAGGCGAAATATTCACAGAAGAAACAATGCGCATAAATATGTCATCGTTTTCCGGCGTAGACATATTTTTTTTCATAAACCGGAACACAAAATAAATGCAGGCAACAACAATAATAAGAACTACAATCATTCTTACAAGTAACGAAAACGTAGAAGAACCACGATTTTCTGCCTGATTTTCTTGTGGCGCACTTAAAATTACAGAAGATTCGTCAAAAGTATTTTCTGTGTTTTCTATAACTTGATTTTCTTCATTAGGCACCGAACTAGATTCTTGCGCAACTAAAAACGAAAAAGAAAGTGCAACAAAACACAAAAAAGTTAAAAAGAATTTTTTACTCAATTTTCCCCACCCTGAAAAATTAAGATAATTTTTTAATGCAAATCAGAAACTCGTTCCAAAGGCGAAAGTATTTCTGTTACGCGAACACCAAAGTTTTCATCAATAACAACAACTTCACCTTTAGCAATAGGTTTATGGTTTACAAGTATATCAACAGGTTCACCAGCAAGCTTATCAAGTTCTATAATTGTTCCTTCGCCCATTCCCAAAATTTCTTTTATTTGTTTTTTGGTGCGACCAAGTTCTACAGTCATTTCCATGTAAACGTCCATGATTAGACTGATATTTCCTTGTTCGCCAGGAACATTTGAACCTTGCAAATTTGGATATTGCAAAGTTTGAACATTTGGCATGCTCATTCCCATATTTTGAGCCATTGGCATTTGCTGCATAGGCATTTGTCCCATCATCTGAGGCTGCATTCCCATTTGGTTCATTCCCATCTGTCCCATCATAGGTTGTTGCATTCCCATTTGATTCATGCCCATTTGACCCATCATCTGAGGTTGCTGCATTTGGTTCATTCCATTCATTTGGTTCATTGCATTTGCAGCATCTGGAGTTGCACTAGTAGCACTATCTGCGCCAGCATTTCCACCATAAGCATTGCTTATTTGTTCACCAACTTCACCACCAAGACATTCCCACAAAGTGTAGTTTTGTCCGTCTAACGAAAGCGGATAACTAATTAATGGAAATTTATTTTGTGGAATTCTAAGCATCGCTTTTGGACTGTTAGACGCTTCTGGCGGATTTGACGCAAGACCAGGAAATTTACCTGTTTTGTCAAGTTCCTGAATTTCTGTTCCAGAATGCATTGCAACAACTTCCGAAATGCAATTTAACGCCATATCGTCAAATTCTGCGTTATCTTCTTTATTTATAAGATTTACAATTTTTTGCGCAAGTTCTGGCGAAAGAATATAAAGATGTTCGCCAGCCATTCCAGAAGAAAAATCCGAAATTACAGAAACAACAACTTCTGGAATTCTAGAAAGAAGCGCATCTCGGTCAAGAAGCTCTACAGTTGGAGCAGCGCAAGTAAAGTTTGCTCCTGTCATAGAGTTTAATTTTTCTACAAAAGGAGCGTTTAAGTTTCCAGCAAAAGTTGTCAAAGCGTTTGTGTCAATATGAACTGCCGGACCACCATTTACATGACCGGATGAATTCAAACCGTCAACAGAAACACCTGAAAGCAAAGCGTCAATTTCATCCTGAGAAATAGCACCATCACTCATAATGTATCATCTCCTTCTACAGAAAGTTCTTCAAAATCTTCCGCAGCTACATCTTCTAATTTGCCTGTAACCTGAACCGCCATTTTTTTGCCGACAATTCCTGGCTGACAGTAAAATTTTTTCTTATTACCAACACTCAAAGTAAAAGGTTCCCCAACTTTTGTGTTAGAAAGCCTAACGACATCTCCAACTTTTAGCGCAAGAACATCGCGAACCGGCAAATTTATTGAACCGACTTCTGCAACTACTTCCATATCTACAGAAGCAAGTTTTTCTTTTAATGTTCCCAAATATTGAGTTGTAGAACTTCTTCTAACAGATGAAAACCAAAACTGCGAAGAAAGCTTTGAAATTATTGGCTCTATAGTTAAGTAAGGAATGCAGAAGTTCATCATACCTTCTTCGTCCCCTACTTTTGTTTCCAAAGTAATTAAAACAACCATTTCTGATGGCGGAACAATTTGCGCAAATTGCGGGTTTGTTTCTATTTGACCAAGTCGTGGTCGTAAATCTATAACTTGTGTCCAAGCTTCGCGCATATTCGCTAAAATGCGAACAATAATTCCTTCCATAACCGACTGTTCAATATCTGTAAGGTCGCGATTTTTATTCGTTGCTGTAACACCACGTCCACCAAACAAACGGTCAATCATACAAAATGTAATTGCAGGGTCAATTTCTAAAACTGCGTTTCCTTTTAGCGGATCCATATTAACAACTGCCAATGTAGTTGGCGTTGGAATTGAACGAATAAATTCTTCGTAAGTAAGCTGATCTACAGAAGCAACGTGAACATGAACTAACGAACGAAGTTGGGCAGAAAGAGAAGTTGTAGTTAAACGCGCAAAGGTTTCGTGCATATTAGAAACCGTGCGTAACTGTTCCTTAGAAAATTTATCAGGACGTTTGAAGTCATAAATTTTTATTTTGCGAGTATCATTTACCGGCTTAAAATCGTAATTATTATCAGAGTCGCCTGAACTAATTGCGGTTAAAAGTTGGTCAATTTCATCCTGTGATAGAACTTCTGTCATCTACCTTCCACCTTGAACACGACTACCTCTTACTGCTCTAGAACATCTAACTGCTGGAAAGAAATGTCCTTTATTTTTGACGAACTTAAAATCTCATCATTTATTTCGTTTCGTAATTCAATTTTAAGTTTCTGTTCATTTTGAGGACGCAATTCTGCAATCGTCTTCTGAGTAAAGTATCGGCGTAAAAAGTCTTTAAGTTCAATATTTCTTTGCGTAATTTCTGTAGAACATTGTTTATCGTCTTTTTTGTAACCCAAAGCAACATCTACAACAACGCTAGCTGGAATTTCATCGCTAGTTTTTGTTCTTATTGGACCAAGAGAAGTATACCAATCTAAAATTTCGCGTTGAACTTGGTATTCATCAGAAACCATAAGAACTGGAGTTTGAGTTTTATTATTAGTTATAATTTTTACAGTTACCACAACGATGACTACTATTAAAATTACTGCACCCAAAGCAATGGCAATCCATTTTAATAATGAAGTTATAAGTCCGCCACCTCTGCTTTTTTTTGCAGGAGTTGTTTCTGCGCCTTCATCTAATCCGTCAAGTCCGTCGTCTGCCATTTTTCCCTCCCGGAAAAAAAACTTTAAAATATATCTAGAAAATTATACACCTAAAAGTGTCCCTCGTCTAGAATTATTATATCAACTCTGCGGTTATATGCCCGCCCTTCTGGAGTATCATTTGAAAATTTAGGCTGAGTATCTGCATAACCGGCTACAGAAAAGCGACTTTCGTCAACTCCGTAATCCGAAAGATAATGCAAAACATTGGTTGCACGCGCAGTAGAAAGTTCCCAGTTACTAGGAAAATTAGAATCTTCCGAAACTGGCGTATTATCTGTATGACCTTCTATGCGAAATTTTCTGTTTTTTAACGCAGGATCTTTAAAAAAATCAGAAAGTCGCAAAAGCGTATCGCGAGTTTCTTCTATATTTAAGTCCGCACTACCTTCTTCAAAAAAATTATCGGCTGCCAAAGAAATTACAAGACCACGTTCATCGCTTGTAATTGTAATTTTATTTGATTTTACATCTGGTGCAAAAAGCGAAACTGCCTTTTTTTTAGCAAGTCCCAAAGATTTTCCTTTTTCTATAGCAGGAAGAGAATTTATTGTATTTCCTAAATCAGAAAGTTTTCCTGTAGAAAGCGAAAGTCCGCCATTTACAGATTCTGTTTCGTTCATTTGCAAAGATTGCGTTATTGTTGCAAGTTGCGTTACGTCTACTTCCGAAGGATTATAAAGCATTACGAAGAAGCAGAGCATAAGCGTAATCATATCGCCATAAGTGCCTTGCCAGGCGGTTGATGGTTTTTCTGGTTCTTTTTTTTCTCTTGCCATCGTACTTTTCCTTAGTCTTTAAGAATATCTGCTTCTATAGATTTTCTTGTAACTGGATCTAGATATGTAAGAAGTTTTTGTCCCATAATGCGTGGGTTTTCTCCGGCCTGAATTGCAAGAACGCCTTCTATAACCATTTCTTTAGCGCGCATTTCCATAGAATTTTGAGTAAGAAGTTTCTGCGCAAAAGGAACAATAAGCCAGTTTGCCATCATAGAACCGTAAAGTGTTGTAATCAACGCTACGGCCATGTTAGGACCAAGCGAAGATTTATCTTCCAAGTTTCTTAACATACCAATAAGACCAAGAACGGTACCCATCATACCAAAACCCGGAGCAAAGCCAGCCCACTGGTTTAAGACATTAATCCATTCCATGTGTCGCGCTTCGCACTGGCTCATTTCGTTTTCCATAATTGTTCTAATTACGTTTCCGTCTGTACCATCAACTACAAGCCGAAGACCATTTCGCATAAAAGTATCGTCAAGGTCATCAAGTCCATCTTCCAAAGCAAGAATACCTTCGCGGCGCGCTTTGTTAGATAAATCCATAAGTTTTGAAATTAGCGTTTTTTCGCCAAAATCTGGAACCTTAAAACATTTTCCAATGATTTTAAAAACACCGACCGCTTTAGAAATTGGTGCAAGAATAAAAATAGATGCATAAGAACCACCGATTGTCATAAAAACAGACGGAATATCAATAATACCGCCAAGCGAACCACCAGACGTTAATGTTGACATTATAATACAGGCTGCACCACCAACAAGACCAATTATTGTAGCTATATCCATTACAAAACCTCTTGGGCATTAATTCCAATTTTTTTTCTATATTCAATGATTTTTTGAATTATTTCTGAAGGGGAATTTTTAACAACAATCTTTTTTCCAGACAACATTGTTAAAGTTAAATCAGGATTTGATTCCATACTTTCAATCATGTGCGGATTCACCCAATAAACTTTCCCATCCAAGCGCATAACTTCTATCATTTATTATATTTTCCTTTGCAAATTAAATATCGTCAAGATATTTGTTTTAGAAAATAATTTATTTCTATTATATTTAACGGCAATTATTTATTCAACTTTTAGAAAGAATTTTGTAGAAAAATGTATAGATTTGTGGAAAAATTCGTCATTCCGGACTTGATTCGGAATGACACGTTTTTACATTTTCTTAAATTATTTTAAAAGAGACTTTGCTTCGTCTAGTTCGTTTTTTTCTAGAAGTTCGCGAATCATTGTGCTACTTATTCGTTTTCCGTCTTCTTTTACAAGTTCTATAAATTGTGATTTTATTTTGTTTTTTTTGCAAAAAGATTCAATTTCGGCTTTTCCGAACGAACCACCTTTTCCGCAACAAAAATCTTTTCCTTCTGCAACAAACTTTAAGTTCAGTTTTTCTTTAAGAATAGAAAAAAACGTTTCGCCGCTAATATTTTTAAAGTCGCTATCAAAATGAATTACAAGCGCAAAATCAAAACCTAAATCGCTAAAAATTTTAAGTCGTTCTTGTAGCGTAGAAATGTCGCCTTTGTAATTTTTTCCTTCTTTTAGCGCAGTAATAGGTTTTTCAAAAGTTACAATTCCGCTTTTAGTTCCGTTTTTTTTAGAAAAATCTAAAACTTCCTTAAAAACCGCAAAATGTCCACGATGTGGTCCATCAAAAGAACCAATAGTTAACGCAGTTCCGCAATTTATAAAATCGTTTTTAAAATTACCTAAAAGAAAATCAGCCCAAGAAATTATTTTCAAAATTTATTTTTCCCACAAAATTTCTGGATAATAGCCACTAGCAATTTTTTTTGCAATTTCTGCTTTTACATTTTCGCGGTCTTCTGGATATGTCATTCCAAACCAATTTTCTTTAGAAGTATAAACTTTTACAGTTCCTTTTTTATCTTTTATAATATCGCTTGCAACAACTGGTAAAAGTGCTTCTGTTTTTTCGGCTGTAACATTTTGCTTTAAAAAGTTTTCCCAATAAATATTAAATTCTTCAAATGCTTTTGGACTAAAACCAAAAAGATTCATACTTACTGTTTCTTTTCCAGTTAAAATGTCTTTATGGTCGCCCCAATCAGAAACAACTTTGCCATTTTCAAAATAGATTTTTAAGTTTTCTACAATAGAAACAAGATTTCCATCTTTTACAGTGCAAACGCCACGACTTACAGAACCATTTTTGCTCATTGTGTTTTCCAAAACGTAGCCAACCATTGCGTGTTCCGTAGAATCGTTATTAATAGAAGAAAGATGTTTTCCTAAAGTTTCAAATGCGGCTCGCCCATAATAGTCGTCAGAGTTGATTACCGCAAAAGGTTCGTTAATTGATTTTTCTGCGCACAAAATTGCATGCGCTGTTCCCCAAGGTTTTGTGCGTTCTTTAGAAAGTTCAATTTGTTCTTTTGTTAAAAGACTTTCCCGCGACTGAAAAACATATTCTGCATTCATATTTCGACTAACGCGGTCAAAAAGTCGTTCGCGAAAATCTTTTTCTATATCTTTTCTGATTATATAAACAACTTTGCCAAATCCTGCTTTTTTTGCATCAAAAGTTGCGTAATCAAGCAAACATTCTCCGTTCTTGCCAACTGCATCTATTTGTTTAACGCCGCCGTAACGGCTACCCATTCCTGCTGCAAGAACTAAAAGTGTTGGTTTCATAATTCCCTCATTACATTTTTATTTAATTCTTCTATTATTCCACAATTATTGTTTCTAATGCAAGTATCATCATATCTTTAAAAGTTGTTTGGCGTTCTTCTGCAGTTGTTTCGCCACCTTTTACAATATGGTCGCTTACAGTAAAAATAGAAAGTGCTTTTCTGTTAAATTCTGCGGCAAGCGTAAAAAGTTCTGCGGATTCCATTTCTATTCCAATTGCGCCATATTTTTTCCAAAGTTTCCAGTTTTGATTGTCATCGTAAAACCTATCGCTAGAAACTACTGGACCAACTTTTGCTTTTATTCCAAGTTCTTTTGCTTTGTTATAAGCGGTGTAAAGAAGTTCAAAATCTGCTGTAGGCGCAAAATGCAAACCGCCAAAACGTTGATTTAATAAATATGAATCTGAAAATGCTGCGTTTGCAATAACTGTGTCTTTTAAGTTTACGTCTTCTTGAACTGAACCAATTGTCCCAATTCTAATTGCTTTTTGAACGCCATAAAAGCGAAAAAGTTCGTTTACATAAATAGAAAGAGAAGGCTGCCCCATTCCAGTTCCCTGAACAGAAACAGTAACTCCTTTATATTTTCCGGTAAAACCGTACATTCCGCGAACTTCGTTATAACATTTTGGATTTTCCAAAAAAGTTTCGGCAATAAACTTTGCTCGTAGCGGGTCGCCCGGCAAAAGAACTTTATCTGCAATAGCACCTTCTGGCGCATTAATATGTGTACTCATAACGTTTAGTATAACACAGTTTTAAAAAAACACCAAACCAAACACAGCGCCCAAGCAAACTACAAAAAACGGATGAAGTTTAAATTTTGTTCTTAACCACAAAAATACAAAATATGCGCTAAGATTCATCCAATTAAAAAGTTCTTTCCAGCCAGCAGTTGTACACAAAACTTTTAAGTTTTCTGGAACAAATAACAAAATATTTAAGCACATATTAACTGCAATAACAAAAATCATTCCTGTTGCTGCTGGACGTAAAAAAATAAAAACTTTTTGAACACATTGATTTTCTCTGAATTTAAGAATTATTCGCGCAATAATTAAAATTACAATAATTGAAGGTAAAACTTCGCCAATAGAAGTTATAATTGCACCAGGAACGCCGTAAAACTTGTAACCTAAAAACGTTGCCATATTTACGCCAACAGGTCCAGGCGTACTTTCCGAAATGGCAATCATATTATAAAACTGCTCTACACTAATAAGACCTTTATCTACAATTGTTTGCTGCATTAAAGTAATTGCAACTAAACCGCCACCAATTGTAAAAAGTCCAATATAAAAAAATGTGCAAAAAAGCCACAAAAGGCTTACATCATTTGTCATCAGAAGCCTCCGTGTTTTGTGATTCTACAGGAACTTTATTCTTTTTAAATTTCCTTTCTAAAAAATAAACAATTACACCAATAACTGCGGCCCCTAAAATTATTATGTAAGATTTTACGTTCAAAAAGAAAATTAATGCAAAAGATGCAAGTAAAAACAAAATACTTACAAAATCTTTGGAAGTTTTTTTTGCAAAATTAATGGTAGAATCTGTAATTAAAGCGCAAACCGCAACATTAATGCCTTTTAACGCTTTTTGCACATTCGGATAATGGTCAATAGAATCTATAAGATTTGCTAAAATTGTAATAATTAAAACGCTTGGCGTAATTATTCCTAAGGTTGCAATTATTCCGCCAAGAATTCCGCCTTCTTTGTAACCTACAAAAGTTGCAACATTTACGGCAATAATTCCAGGCGTAGACTGACCAACTGCGTAATAGTCTAGTATTTCGTCTTCTGTAACCCAATGTTTTTTATCTATAAGTTCGCTTTGCATCATTGGAAGCATTGCAATTCCGCCACCAAAAGTAAGCGAACCTATTTTTACAAAAGTCCAATAAAGTTCAAGGTAAATATTCTTTTTCATTTCAAGAATAAGATTAACCTTTTACCGCTCCAGCCGCAATACCTTTAATAATGTATTTTTGCAAACCTAAATAGAACGCAATAATTGGAATAGAAGAAATTGTTAGCGAAGCACACATTGGTCCGTATTCTTTCATAAATTGACCATTAAAACGCATTTGCGCCAACTGAATTGTTCCTTGCTTTGCAACAATAAGTGGCAAAAGAAAGTCGTTCCAAATCCACAATGCATCTATTACAGCAACAGTAGCAATAATTGTTTTTATTAGCGGCAAAACAATGCGGAAAAATATGTAAAAACGACCTGCTCCGTCCATTGCGGCAGATTCTTCCAATTCTAGCGGAACAGATTTTATAAATCCGTGAAACATAAAAATTGCCGTAGGACAACCTAAGCCCCAATACATTGGAATAAGTCCGTGAACGCTCATAAGATGAAGGTCAGACGCAAGAACTCCAATTGGAACCATAATAATCTGGAATGGAATTACCAAAGAAAAAGAGAAAAATCCGTATAAAATCCACGAAATTTTTGATTTAGAACGGGCAAGCGCATAAGCACACATTGCAGAAGTTAAAATAATTCCGCCCGTTCCAAAAACTGTAACTAAAAGTGTGTTCAAAAAAACTTGCGGAAATTTCATTTGAGTCCAAGCTTGAACATAGTTTCCAAAATATAGTTTTAATGGAATTCCAGTTGGATTTATAATAATGTCCGCATTTGGTCTAAACGAATTTATAATTACAAATATTAGCGGATAAATAAAGAAAACCGCAAAAACTATCATAACCGTTGTTAAAATAGTTTCTTTGCTATTCTTTTGTTTTAAGTTCCACTTAAAAAAGTGCTTTTTTTCTTTTGGTTTTGCTACGTTATTCGCTTTTATTTCTGTATTTTTCTTAGTTTTAGCTTTTGCGCTAACTTTTGCTTTAGTTTGCGCTTTTTCTTTTGTAGCAACTTTTGTTTTTACGCTAGAATTTGTTTTTGCAAGATTTTTTTTAGTAGTAGCCATTATGCTTCAACCTCCTTGCGTTTCATTACATACAACTGAATTCCAGTTATAACTACAATAGCAAAGAACAAAACCATTGCCTTTGCAGTAGCCATTCCGGCTTGCTTTAAAGAGAATGCATCAAAATAAATATCCATAACAAATGGAACAGTTCCAGTAGCGTAACCAGTTTGACCAATCATTGCATAAATAAGGTCAAAACTCTTTAGCGCGTTTGCAATAGTTAAGAAAAGCGAAATTGTTAAAGACGGAATCATAAGTGGAAGCGTAATATATCTAAAACGTTGCCAACCAGTTGCGCCATCTATTCTAGCGGCTTCTACAACTTCTGTAGGAATATTCTGAAGCCCTGCAAGATAAACAATCATATAGTAACCACAGCCTTGCCAAACAGCAACCAAAACCAAAAGCCATGGAGTTTTATTAGAATCGGAAATCCATTTTTCTATTCCGGTTATTGCTGGCAAAAGTTGAACAAAAAGCATTGACCAAATAAGCGCAACAATAATCATAGAAAGAACATTTGGTAAAAAGAAAATTGTTCTTAAAACTTTTTGACCTTTTATTCCTGTGTCCAAAGCAAGAGCAAGCGCAAAAGCAAGAACGTTAATTCCAATTACAGAAAAAACTGCAAAAAAGATTGTAAAACCAACAACGCCCATATTGTGTTGAACAACAACCCAATTTTTAGCAAGAACTTTTTTAATTTTAGAAATTTTTAACATTTCGTTAGAAAGATCCAAAACTTCTGTTTTTTCTGCGTCAGAAAGATTTCCTTCGTTTGCAAAATCTAAAGCAACATTGTGAATTTCGTAAGCATTTAAATTTAATCCAGTAGATTTTAGCGAACGAATAAAAGAATCTATGCTAGATTCCGAAACAGAAGTTCCCAATTCTGGCAATTCCCACAAAAAACCAGTAAGTTCAAATTCATCAAATTTTGAATCTAGCTTGTAAAGATTTGTTTTTTCATCAAATATATATGCTTCCGAAAGAATCTTAAAATCTTCCGAATTTTTGTCTACACCTTTAAGAACTTCTTTTTGAAAATCTCTTTTAGAAATTACGCGTGGAAGTTCCGAACTTTCCGTAAATTTTTCTATGCGCATTTTATGCGGATAAAAATCTTTATCTATTTTTCCTGTAAAGATTTTTTTGTAATTTTCCAAACCAACACTTTTATAGCGTTCTGGTTCGTAACCAGTTTTTTTTACAATGCGTTCAAGCTTTCTGCGTGTTGCGCCACTAACGCTTTTTCTTTTGTAAGAATTATCAACTGGATCATATTCATAAATAGATTGAATATAATTTCTTTGCTTTTGATTTAACTTATTGCTAAAAAGAATTTTAGATTCAAATTCGTTTTTTTCTAGAATAATAGGAGTTTTTGGAGTAAGTCCGTCCCAGTTTGTTAAAGAAATTCCAATTCCTCTAAAAAATGGAGTTATAAAAAATATTAAATAAAGAACAAGACAAGGAATAATGAAAGCCGTAAAATAAAAAACTTTCCTCGATTTTGATTCAACCATAAAAATTAAACCTTAAAAAGTAACAAAAATAACAAAAAAAGTCCGCGGTTATGCTACCACGGACTTTCTAACCATTCTAACTATTTATTAACAGAAGAAGCCCACTGAGCATCAATTTCTTTAATAACATCTTCGGCAGAACGTTTGTGCATCATATACTGCTGAGCACCATTCTTACAAGAATCTTCAAATACGTCTGTAGGATATTGGCTAAATGCCCAAGGCGAAGAACCTTTTGCTTCTACAGAAGCCATAAGATCTACGTAAGGACCACCAAATGCAGAAACATCTACACCTTTAAATGGTGGAATAAGTTTGTAGTCTTCCATCCAAAGTTTTTGACCTTCTTCTGAAGTAAGCCAATTTAAGAATTTAACTGCAATAGCTTGTTTTTCTGCAGAAGACTGAGAAGAAACACCAAATGTAGAATCTACATCTGCATAGAAAGTGTTTAATTTAGCATCGTTATAAACTGGGAATGGAATAAAGCCTGCATTAAGATTAGGGTTAAGTTTAAGAGCATCTACATAAGCCCAAAGCCCCTGAACCATCATTGCAGATTCGCCTTTAGCAAAAGACTGCTGCTGTTCGCCACCACCCATTTCTGCAGCGTTAGAATTCATATTGTCGCGATAAAAGTCAAGAATGCTAAAAAGTTTTGCTGTATCTACAACACCATAAGAAGTTTTTCCAGCGTTCATATCTGCAATAAACTTTTCTACATCAATATTTTTTTCTTTAAGAAGTGCAGTGTGAACCATTGTAATAAAATGACCCATTGACCAGTTTTCTTTAAGAAGTCCTGCAAATGGAACAATATTGTTTGCTTTTAATGTTCGGCAAGCTTGTTCAAGTTCACGATAAGTTGTTGGCGCTTTAATTCCAAGTTTGTCAAAAATGTCTTTATTGTAAATAATACCAATTCCGGCATAATCCATTGGAACTGCATATTGTTTTCCGTTCCAAGAAACAGCAGGAAGCGAACTTGGAAGAACTTTGCTTAAAGCTTCTTCTTTAGAAAGGTCTAACAAGAAACCTTTAGAAGCATATTCTTTAATGCGCGAATAAGACTGCATTTGAAGAATATCTGGCAAATCGCCCTGAGCAGCACGAGCAGACATTGCAGAGTCAGCGTCGTTAGGAATAATAAGCATATCAATAGAAACGCCTGGATTTTCACTTTCGAACGCTTTTACAATTTTCTTTAATCCTTCCTGATTTTCCTGCTTGTAATAGTACATTTCAAGTTTTACAGTTCCAGCAGAAGAAGCAGAACTTGCCCCACCTTTTTTTGAACAGCCTGCAAAAATTCCTGCAATTAAAGCAACTGCAGCAACAGACATTATTACCTTTTTCATTAAATCCTCCGTAAAAGATAACGTTATATTATTTAATTTTAAGTCTACTTTATATATTTGTCAAAAAAAA
>CAZJOU010000001.1:60391-66653 GCA_964547685.1 uncultured Treponema sp.
GTTTCTTCCGTACAAATCAGAAACAAACGCTAAGAATTCTGCGTCTTCTTTTTTTAGTGCGCCTGGCGCAATTCGCCAAGACCAGTTTGTTCCCGTTGTGTTTGGAATGTTCATTCTTGCTTCTGTGCCAAGACCCAAAATATCTTGCATTGGAATAACTGCGTAATCTGCACAAGAAGAAATTGCAAGTCTAATAACCTCACGGCAAAGTTCGCCGCTTTTTGCAAACTTTCTTGCTTCGCTTTCGGTAAACTTGCGACCAGTAGCGTACTCTGCAACAATTTTTACAGAAGCGTCAGATGCGCTATCTAACCAACCTTGCATTGTGTCGTTATCGTGTGTTCCTGTGTAAACTACACAATTATGCGCGTACATATGTGGCAAGAACGGATTAGTCATACCGTTACTACCCGCTTCGTTAGGATCAAACGCAAATTGCAAAATTTTCATACCAGGAAATCCAGCATCGTCGCGAAGTTTTTTAACTCCATCTGTAATTACGCCTAAATCTTCTGCAATAATAGGAAGCGAACCAAGTGCTTTTTTAATTGCATTGAACAAATCTATATTTGGACCTGGAACCCACTTTCCATTTACGGCAGTTGGGTCGCCATAAGGAATTGACCAATATGCTTCAAAACCGCGGAAATGGTCTATGCGCACAACATCTACAAGTTGCGTCATTCTTTTTGTGCGTTTTACCCACCAAGAATAATTGTCTTTTTTCATTGCGTCCCAGTCGTAAAGAGGATTTCCCCACAACTGTCCAGTTTTAGAAAAATAATCCGGAGGAACGCCCGCAACTTTTAGCGGAATTCCGCTTTTATCCAACTGGAAAAATTTTTGATTTGACCAAACATCTGCCGAATCTGCCGCAACAAAAATAGGAATATCGCCAATTAAAGAAATTCCTTTTTTATTTGCATATTCTTTTACAGAAAACCATTGTTCATTAAAAAAGAACTGAATTGTTTTTATTTGTTCTATATTATCTGTATGTTCTGCATTCCATTTTGAAACAGCACTTGGATTACAAGACGCTAAATCTTTTGGCCAAAAAGCATTCCACATTTGAGCAATTCCGCTAATTCCTTTTTTCTGAGCTTCGGAATCGTAAAATTGTTTTATGCTTGTAAAATTTGCATAATTATCTAGCCAATCTGCATTGTCGTTTTTAAATGCTTCGTATTCTTGTCTGTCTTTTTTAGAGCAATTCTTTTGGAAATATTCTGCGCATTTAAACAAAACTGGCATTTTCCACCAAACTACAGATCCAAAATCAATAGGTCCGTCTGTTTTTATATAATCGGCAGGAATAATGTCTTCTTTTTTTGCCCACTTTTTTTCTACCAATCTGTTTAAATCTATAATTAAAGGATTTCCGGCAAAAGTAGAAAAAGATGCGTAAGGAGAATCGCCATAACCAGTTGGTCCAATAGGCAAAATTTGCCACAAAGTTTGATGCGCTTCTTTTAGCCAATCAACAAATTCATAAGCCGCTTTTCCAAGCGTTCCAATACCAGGAGTTCCCGAAAAAGATGTCGGGTGCATTAAAATACCACTGCTTCGTTTCATAGTTTTTAAATATTAAACTACGAACTGCAAAATGTAAACTGAATTTATAATTAATAATTAATAATGCATAATGCATAATTATTAGCAATTAATTATAAATTATTAATTATGAATTATGCATTATTAATTATCTAATGTTACGTAATTTGCTATTGATTTGTTTTAATGATATAATCAACTCTACTATTTTTGTTTGGAATTTAAAATGTTAAACTTTCTTTATACGGTTATTATTTATCCTTTAATTCAGATTATTGAATTTGCGTACGAACTTTTTGACAACGTTTTTAAAAATCAAGGAATTGCCGTTATTGGCGTTAGTATTGCGGTTTCTGTGCTTTGTTTGCCACTTTATATTGTTGCGGAACATTGGCAGCAAATTCAGCGCGATACAGAAAAAAAATTAGATCCAGGAATTCAGCGCATAAAATCTGTTTTTAAGGGCGATGAACAATATATGATTCTTTCTACTTTTTATAAGGAAAATCATTATCATCCGCTTATGGCGCTACGTTCGTCGTTTGGTCTTTTAATTCAAATTCCGTTTTTTATTGCGGCTTACGCTTTTCTTTCTAATCTTTCTTCGCTTCGTGGCTATTCTTTTTTATTTATTCGCGACATGGGCGCGCAAGATGCGCTTTTTTCTATTGGCGGATTTCCTATTAACATTTTGCCAATTGCAATGACGCTTATAAATATTGTTGCCGGCGCAATTTATACAAAAGGTTTTAAGTTTAAAGATAAAATTACAATTTATTTAATGGCGTTAATTTTCCTTGTAATTCTTTACGGTTCGCCAGCGGGACTTGTTCTTTATTGGACAATGAACAATGTTTTTTCACTTGTAAAAAATATTTTCTACAAAATTAAAAATCCGGCTAAAGTTTTGTACATTCTTTGCGTTTGTGCAATTTTAGCGTTAGATTGCTACGTTCTTTTTGTTCATCACGGATTTTTTCACAAAAGGCTTTTGCTTGCCGTTGTTGCAACGCTACTTTTAGCCGTTCCGTTTGTTGTTAAACTTGTCTCTAAATCTTTTGATACAACGCTAAAACCGCTTACAGAAAACGGAAAAGTTAGATTTTTAATATTTTTTATTTCTTGCGTAGGTCTTTGTCTTTTTGCAGGAACTGTAATTCCTTCTTTTATAATTAATTCTTCTCCAGTTGAATTTTCTAACATAGATGGCTACGGTTCGCCTAATTATTTTATTTACAATTCTACAGTTCAAACTTTTGGACTTTTTGTTTTTTGGCTTACTTGCGTTTACTTTTTATTTAGTGCGCGCGTTCAAACTGGATTTGCGCTTGTTATGCCAGCACTTCTTTTTATTGCGCTTGTAGACGCTTTTATTTTTGGTGGCGAATATGGAACTTTATCGCGACTTATAACGTTTGCAGAAAACATAGATTCTGCACCAATTTATCAAATTATTTTAAATTTTATTTGCATAATTATTGTAGCGTGTGTTCCGTTTTTTCTGCTTAAATACAAGCAAGAAAAGATTTTAAGTGCGGTTCTTTCTATTATTGTTATTGCAGAAGCGTTAATTTCTATAGTTCACATTGCGCAAACACAAAAAAGTTATTCTGAATATAAAAAAACGCTTGCAAATAACGTTCAGGAAGTTGATTCTATAACTCCGCTTTACCACGTTTCTAAAACTGGAAAGAATGTTTTTGTTTTTATGTTCGACAGAGCGGAAAATTCTTACGTTGTTCCGATTTTTGAACGTTTTCCTGAACTTTACGACATTTACGATGGTTTTACTCTTTATCACAATACGGCAAGTTGGAACCAAGGAACTTTGCTTGCTTCACCACCGCTTTTTGGTGGTTACGAATATACACCAGCAGAAATTAACAAAAGAAATACAGAACGTCTTGTAGACAAACAAAACGAAGCACTTTTAACAATGCCACGTATTTTTACAGAGCAAGCAGATTTTACAGCGCAAGTTTCTGACTTAAGTTGGGCAAACTACAGTTGGATTCCAGATATGTCTATTTGCGACAAATATGAAAAAATAGAAGGATTTAATGTTGAACGAAAATACACAGATTTGTGGGTAAGACAAAATCCAGATAAAGTAACTAAAAATATTACAAGTAACTGCTTAAAGCGAAATCTTGTTTGGTTTAGTTTGTTTAAAGCTTGTCCGCTTGTTATGCGCGACAGTATTTATAACGACGGTTCTTGGTGGTCTTCTGACGAGCAAACTTCCGACATTATGGAATTTATTGATTACTATTCTGCGCTTGACTTTATGCCAGAACTTACAGATTTTACGGCAGAAGGAAACAAATTTTTTGCTATTGTAAACGACACAACTCATTCTGGGCAAAAACTACAAGCACCAGATTTCGTGCCAGCAATAAATCCAGACAAATCTAAAAAAACTAGTAAAATAGAAAAATCCAGAAGTGCGGACGGAAACATTGCGGCATTAAAGCGTTTTGGCGAATGGATTGAATATTTAAAAGAAAACGATTGCTACGATAATTCACGCATTATTATGGTTGCAGACCACGGAATTGGAACTGATGATGCTTTTGAATTAGATTTTGAACAAACAGAATTTCCGCAAAATTCTAATCCAGATCACTTGCATCCACTTTTGTTAGTAAAAGATTTTAATGAACACGGAAAACTTAAAATTAACGAAGATTTTATGACAAACGCAGATGTTCCATTCATTGCAACAAAAGGAATTATAGAAAAACCAATTAATCCTGCAACTGGAAAAGAAATAAAAGAAGTTTTGCCTAGCGAAAAAAAGGCTTCTGGCGTTGTTCTAACACATAACTGGCGCCCGGGCGGAAACGGACTTAACACTTTTATAGTACCAAACAAAGATTGGTACACAATTACAGAAAATATTTTTAAAGCAGAAAACTGGCAACAGGGAATAAAATAGAAATTTTAGGAGCAAATAATGATTTTTACAACTTTTTTACCGCTTTACATTGATCCGGGAACGGGTTCTATGCTTTTTAGCATTTTGATTGGAGCAACTGCAACGTTATTCTTTTTAGTGCGTGCGCTTTGGCTAAAAATAAAGTTCTTTTTTACTGGCAAAAAAGATGGAAGTGCGCAATTAGACGCTTCTTACAGACCTTATGTAATTTACAACGAAGGAAATCAATATTGGAACACTTTTAAGCCTGTTGTAGAAGAATTTGAAAAGCGAAAAATCCCACTTTCTTATCTTACTTCTTCTAAAACAGACCCAATTTTTGAAGGAAAATACGAATTTGTAAAACCAGAATTTATTGGCGAAGGAAATGCCGCTTTTGCAAAACTTAATATGCTTAGTGCAGGAATTGTTTTGATGACAACGCCAGGACTTCAAGTTTACCAATTAAAGCGAAGCAAAAACGTAAAACATTATTCGCACGTTCTTCATATGCCTAACGACGCAACAACGTATCGCCTTTTTGGTCTTGATTTTTTTGATTCAATTTTGCTTACTGGCGACTACCAAGCAACAGACCTTAGATTTTTGGAAAACAAACGTGGAATTAACAAAAAAGAACTTGTTACAGTTGGTTGCACATATCTTGATGTTTATAAAGAAGAAATTGCAAAAATTCCAAATGAAGAAAATCATCCGTTTACAGTTCTTGTTTCGCCAAGTTGGGGCGATGTTGGTCTTTTAAAAAAGTATGGCGAAAAATTGCTAGATCCACTTTCTAAAACTGGTTGGCGAATTATTGTGCGTCCACATCCACAATCTAAAAAATCAGAAGCAGATATGCTTAATAGACTTACGGAACGCTACAAAGAAAATAATAATATTGTTTGGGACTACGAACGTCAAAATATTTATTCGTTAAAAAAAGCAGACATTATGATTTCTGATTTTTCTGGAATTATTTTTGACTACACTTTCCTTTGCGACAAGCCTGTTATGTACGTAAATGCGGGAATGGATTTGCGACCTTACGACGCTTACGATTTGGAAGGAAAAGAACTTTGGCAATATTCTGAACTTCGCAAATTTGGAACAGAATTAAAAGAAGAACAGTTTAATAATATTAAAGAGGTTATTCAGTCGGTTAGCGACAGCAAAGAACTAGAAAAAGCGCGCCACCAAGCAAAAGAAGAAGCATGGATGTACGAAGGCGAAGCTGGTAAAAACATTGCAGACTTTATGGTAAAAACTGTAAAAGAACAAGAAGAACCAAAGAAAGAAGAAAAAACTGCGTAATAGAAAGAATACGTTTTTCAACTTTTATGACATTGTCGGGCGTGATACTGTGATGTTTCTTTAAGAAACTCGTTTGCAATCTACTTGTTATAGATTCCTATGTCATTCCGAACTTGATTCGGAATATTCTTCGAAAAGAAAAAAAATTTTTCTTAATTGCTTTGCGACTTGTTATCGTAACAATATTTACAAATTATTTTAAACTTATAAATACGACACAGGAATAGTCTTGTCTTTTTCCGACAAGGAAACAAGATTGTCATAAAGACAGACAATGCCACCTTCGCCTCGTTTTATTCCATTAAGCCGGTCAAGCACATGGAAATTTTTCAAATCGTTAGCAGAAGGATCAGCGTGTTTTTTAATTTCAATTGGGTAAAGCGTGTCTCCGCTTTTAATCAGAAGATCAATTTCTACCTGTTCTTTATCCCGATAGTAATAAAAAGGTGGCTCAGTAATTCCCTTGTTATAATAGCT
>CAZJOU010000002.1:0-37918 GCA_964547685.1 uncultured Treponema sp.
TTCCGTTTTCATACCATTTGAGCCGCCCGAGATTCTCCTCGTCTAGTCGCTCGCTGGATCCATTTATAATCCAGTCCGAGATGATGTCATCCGCATGCTCTACAACATCGTCCGGAGCGAGGGTGAATTCTTGATTCATGTTGGAAGTTTCCCGCGTCACAAACTTTCCGTCTTTCTCAAAGAGCTTTATACTTCTTCCGTCGAACGCGTCCATCACAGCCTTTGCGACTTGTAAAGGCATATCGTTGAACACTGAATTTTCCGCTGCCAGAAGCCGGTTGTATGTTTCCATGAAATCTTCCGCGCTTTCCACGGTTCTTCCAAGTTTCTCGTTTACTGTCTGTTCAACTGTTTCTTTCATAATTTTATTAATATCAAGTTCTTCTAGTTTCTTCTGATAAGACTTGTAATGTTCTGCCATACGTTCAAGATATTGGTCTATAGTTCCGTTTTGCTCTACGGAAATTGGATTCCAGTCAATTTTTTGACCATTGAATTCCATGTTTTCCATTAATAAAGTATTGAAAATTCCATCTTCATTTTCTTCTCCGTGATATTCTGCCAGAACGTGCAAAGAGCCGTTATCTTCAAGACCGAATTCTTTAGGGTCATAAATTTTTACTCTTGTAAAACTTGGTAGTTCAACATCGTCGCTTGAAGCAAGACTTAATAAGTCTTCATAAAGAAGTTTTTCATCGTGATTCATTGTGTTTTCTCCTGTAGATTTTTGTATTCTTGAATTTTCAATTTTCACAGAAATATTTTTTCCGCTCATCAAGTCTTTCATTGGCGTTGCAAGAAATTCTTTGTATGTTTCCATATCAAGAACTAGCTCAGGTTTTTTGAAACCAAATTCGGAACAGAAATAGTTTGTAACCTCCACATTCCAGTCGATTGCTTTGTCCTTTGTGAGTTCACCATCTTCTTTCGCGATTCTTTCAAGAACTTTTTGTGCCATGTCTCCGCAGATTCTCGCGTGGACTTCGCTTAAAACAAGGTTGTCGTCATCGGCAATGTCGGCGTAGCTCGGGTCGTTTTTGACTTCATTGAAATATTTTGTATTCTTGAAGATGTCCAGCCCTTTCTGCCAAAGTTCCTTGTTTGTGCGACGCGTGTATTCGTCCCACAAGTGCGTGTACTCGTGGACAACAACGTTGGAAGTGAGGAAGTCTGGATTCAGGTAGATTTTGCCGTCGTATGCGAAGCCGTAGACTTTTTCATTCTGTTTAGCAAACATTAAATCCATATCGTTGACATAATCGCTTTTTCGTTTTATATTATTTTCGTAAGGCTTTTGAAGATTTGAGACTCGCATATAGAGCGCAACCACTTCTTCAGAAGCCTTTTCCATTTCAATGTCGTTTTCGTAAACAAGATAGCCTTTTCTTACCCAATCATTTAAAAGAGTTTCCTTGTTCTTTCCATAAACAGATGTTACCCAGTTTGCCTCTACCTGTTTTCTGTTTCTATCAAAATGAAGACTAAGCATCATCGGGTTTCCTTGCTCGTCCATTTCATCGTAAACGCCAATCAGATAGAAATTGTCTGGATTATTCAAATCTTTTTTTGAATTGAAAATATAGCGAGGATTTCCTATATCCTTGAAAACTTTTTTTACATCTTCTCTTGTAAACTCGCCTTTATGTCCATGTGTTAAGCGTTCGCCAAATTTTTCTTTTTCAAGAAACAATGCTCTTGCAAGTTTCTGCTTGTACATATTCACAGGATAATCATCCAGCCCGAACTGCTTGTATATGAACGGAGTTTCGCTTGAAATACTAAGGTAGTCATTCCAAACATTCACGTCTTTTTCTGTGAGTTTGTCGATTTCAGAATTCAAGTTTGCTTCATTTTTCGATACAAAAAGACTCTCGACGTTTTCTGGCTCTGAGTAGGCAACTGCCATTTTCTGCACAGTCTTTTTTTCCTGTGCATTCGCAGAAATAAAATTGACAAGACGCTCTTTTGTGAGTATATTTAAATCATAAGCATTGGAGTTAGAGAGCCTCTGCGTCACGAATTGGACGTGACTGCTACGCTCCCATTCAGTGCTTCTTTTTTTATCCACGTAAATCAAATTATCTTCATCAATATTCTTTTTGACAAAATCACTTTCGTTGTCTTTTCCGTACATTGATGTGATTTCATTGATTACAATTCTTCCCTTGTGCTTGTTTACTGCCATTGGAATTAGAATTGAATGATTATTGCCGTCTTTTCTTTCAGTAAAGAAAACATAACTGTCATTTCGAGTTCGCGACTTGAATACCATCACTGGGTCTGCAAGTTGTTTTGGAATTGAATATATGTCGTCAATAGTAAGTGCGTGTCCTTGTGCTTCATTTGGGTAGCCTTGCGGAATAGGACGCATTGCTTTTGCAAGTGTTGAATGCTGAATTTCTATCGGATTGTCTGGAAAGCCTAGCACTTTCATTACCGGCGGAATTTTTCCGACAGTGATAAGTTTTGCTACATTCGACTTGTCTGCTTGCCATTCATCAACTTGTTGCTTAAAACGTTTTGTTTCTTCATCATTGAATGTGAAGTAGCGTTTCTGTTCTTCTGTCGTTAAAGTTCCTGCCATTTTTTGCAGATATTGCTCACGTTCAAGGATTCTGTTGAACTCGTCCTTATCCGTAACAACCTCGATTCCTGCTGCTTTCAATTTTTCAAGAACGTAATTAGTTGCCTGTTCTTTAGGATTCTGTTCAATAACTTTATTTTGATTTCGGCTGAACTCTTCGATTTCCACTGTTTCTGGATAAATTAGGCTTTTTAAAATATCAGAATTAAGACTATCATTTTTAATTGCATTATGATAAACATCTTCCCAAGTGGCATCTTCGCTAAGACCGTATCTTTCCTTTTCATCATCAATAACATAATCCTTCCAATATTGTTCTGTGCGGTCGATGATGTCTATAACATTATAAAAAACATCGTCTTCAATATGTCCCAAGTTCACGCCGGTTTCATCAATAAGCTGGATAGCGTTTTTGTCATCTTCATCTTTGACGATTTTGTAGTCAAATTCGATGTTTCTTAAAAGTTCTTTTAAATTCATAGCTTGCATCCTTTTTTTATTATTATCTTTCTATCTGATAATCCTGCTTTAAATCTTTTTCTAAAAAATGCTTCTGATATTTGGCAATGTATTCATTGCTCACATTCACATCCTTGAATCCGTAGCGGGCAAGCTCTTTTGCCTTTTCTTCCACGTGTTTTCCTGAACCAAGATTTGTGATTTTTCCGTAAATGTCGCCTTTTGAAACGATGTATGAAGGACTATTGAAATAAGCGAACGACTTGTTTTTTTCATCAACAAGAAGAAGTTTTGCAAGTTCGCCATTGTCGCTTCTGTTCGGATTTTTGATTGTTGCAATATATGCTTTTATGTTTTTGTCTTGTATGCTTATAGGAGAGAGAGATTTTTCTTGTTTAGTCAGACCTGTTTTTTCAGAAAGATAATTTAATATTTGTTCTGGGTTTTCTAATTTTTGGTCCTTGAAATATTCATTTAAGGCACTTCTTTTTATAGGCGATTTCGATGCTGCCCACACTTTTGAAACACTAATAGTAGTTGCTTTTATATTTCCGTCAAAATCAGGAAGATTTTCTTTAACTTCTTCTATATATTCTTTTGCAGTTTCTGCTTTGAACTCTGGATTTATGGAGTTTTCTAGTGATTTGATTTTTTCTTCGCTGATTACAGAGTCAACAGAATATCCAAAATCCTTTGCGGCATTAAAAATAGATGAGCCTAGTATTCCGCTCAAAGACTGCTCTTCGTCCCAGCTTAGAGTTTTCGGGTCAAACTCAGAAACAACTAAAGTGTGAACATTGCCTTCAAGATAACTTGCGTAGTCTTCAATTTCTGCGCGCAGAACGCCTTTTGCCCATTTTTGAGCCTCTTCGTAAGTTTTAGGCTTCCATTGATTGTAAATTTTTCCATCTGAATTGCGGGCTTCGCCTTTAAGTTCATTTAAAAATTCTTTATTATCTTTATCCACAAAAACAAATCCATCGTTGTAAATATAACCGTCGTCGCGGTTGTTTGAATTGTTAAGAGTTTTTCTTACACTTGCTTCTCCACAGGTTGTTTCAGAATGAATGTAAAGATTGATTGGAAGAACTGCCGCTTTTGTATTCTTCCATCGTTCAAATAACTGGGATTCAGAAAGACTGTCCAATTCACTTTTAACGTCCAGACTACTAACGTATGGATAGGTGTTAAAATTTTCTTTAAGAGAGTTATAAACTTTATCAAGAATTTTCTGCGCATTTATAGAGCAGTCTTCTGATGTTCTTTTAGATATGGCAGCGGAAAAATCTATTTCATAGACATCTGTCATTACTCCGTTTTCATCTACAGAAAAACCGCCTGAAAGATTTTCACAAACATCTTCGCCTAACTCTTCCTTTGTATTTGAAAGAACGTAATCCATATCTTGAGTAAAAAGTTCTTTGTTAAATCTTTCATTTTGCCAATATTTTTCAATTTTTGGATTTTGATTGTAATGCTCAGAAAAACAGTTGATTTTCTGGCTTCCGGAAACTTCTATTTGCTCATCCTTCTGAAGTTCTGCTAAGAAATATTCTTTCCAGTCTTCAACTTGTTCATCGCCGTAGTCGCCAAAACGTTCTTTTATGAAAACCATAGTTCCAAGATTGTCGCGGTCTTCACGTGGACTTTCGTAGTCATAATCTTCAAGCCATTCAGCCTTGTAGATTTTATTTCCGTCTTTGTTTTCTTTGAAATAAATTGTTTCGCTCATAAAAAAATACCTCTTAAAAATAGATAAATATACTATTTGGCATAATATAAAAAGAAGTATTTTTTTATATTTTTTTTCTAGTATGATTTATCTTAATATTTTTCTAAAAAATTATAGATTATATAATATAAAATGTCAAAAGATATAATTACCTACTTAGCTCATAATCATTGCTTTTTCTTCTTAAATTTCTACCTTTTTCTAAAGCCTCATCTTTCCATTTTGTAAGTAAACTTTTTAGTCCGTCGCCAGAATATGCGCCTAAAACTGCGAAAACATCTCTTTGTTCTCCTTTTGAAAGGCTATTATATAACATTTTTCCAGTTTTTAATGGATTTATATCTTTTCCACCCTCTCTTATAAGTTTCTTAAACTTTCTTTCAAAAGAATTTGATATTTTATTTAAATCTTCTTTTGAATATTTTTTTCTAAGGAAACCTGAGTATAAAGCAATTTTTTCTTCTTTTTGCTTAGGAGATAAAGTTCTATTTTTTTTTCTTGCTTGTTCTTCAAAAAACATTTTTTTATAAACTCTTTCAACATCTTTTTTTAGGACTTTCCCTATTAAAGTTTGTTTTAAAAATTTAAAATCACTTGTTGAAATTAGATTTGAGACAAGCAAAAGTCTTTTTTCTTTTGTTAATGGATTTTGTCCATTATTTACATAAAAAAGTTCATGACCTTCATTATCTTTCCATCTGACCACACTACCCTTTGGCATATTTGCTGCAAAACTTTTTACATCAAAATCTTTATTCAAAGAATATTTTGAAACATCAATGAAATTTGAAATTAGTCTTTTTAACATTCTTGGATTTTCTTTTTCAAGATGATGAACAATATTCATAATATCATAATAATGTTCTTTTGAGCCTGGCTTAAAAAAGAAACCAAGAGATTTTTCTCTTTTTACGCACTCTTCAATCCAAAGTTGATAAGCTTTTTCGTAATCATAGGCTTTAGTTTTATTCATATTTTAACTCCTTTCGATGTCAACGTTTTTTTGTAACAATTTTTGAATTTTAGGTTCTTTTTTTTTCTGTTGCGCTAATTCATTTTTCCAAACATTTTCGTACAGATTTCTATCAAGATTTTCTAAATCATCACCTAATAACAAAAAAATTTTAACTTTTTCTGTTTGATTTGCATTTTTTATTAACACAGAGGCAATTTTTCTAAGATTATTTTTGTAAGATTTATCTTCAAGTGCAATATTTTTTATATTACTAAAAAAATTGTCAGCCGTATTTTCAATATTATTAGGTAATATATTTGTTTTCTTTATTTCTTTTTCTTGATTTTTTTCATTTTCAAGAATAAAACCTATTTTTATATAATCATCTGGATAAGCTGAGCGCATATAATTTTTTAATTTTTGCATATCACGAATAAACCACTGTCGTTTATGAATATCAAAAATTACACCGTTTTCTGCAAGTTTATTTTCTTCCCTTCTTGAAACAGGTTTATTAAATTCCAAAATATAATTTTCATTTTCCTTTCT
Source organism: uncultured Treponema sp. (assembly GCA_964547685.1). Lineage (GTDB taxonomy): Bacteria > Spirochaetota > Spirochaetia > Treponematales > Treponemataceae > Treponema_D. The sequence continues at coordinate 6,280 of CAZJOU010000002.1, forward strand.
TAAATTAAAAGTTGAATCAATTAATTCAGGATTTGAATAAATTTTTTTACCATAACCAGTACTTATTTTCATTGCTTTTTTTTGTTCACTTTCACTTGTATAAGTTTCAAGAAGTTGTTTCATTTCTTTATTTTTTGCAGCAATATGAAAAGCATTTTCTCCATTTTCATTTAGCCACAAAAGGTCTACATTCTTATTATGTTCTTTTAAAATATCTAATACAGCAGAGTATAGATTATTTTGAAGGCAGAAATGTAAAGTTTTTGTTGCTGATTCCTTTTCTGATTCGTTAACCATAGAAGACATATTATCTAAGGATGGTATTATAGCAAAAGGCTTTGATTTATCTTTTGTAAAATCATGAATTAATTGAAAATTGTTATTTGGAAGTTCTTCTATATCAAAAAAGCCATTTTGAGAAATTTCTTTTTTAAAAGAATTAACAAGGTTTGTATCTTCTAAAATTTCTTCAGGTACATCTACTTTTATATAGAGTTTTGTTTCTGCTGCTTTGAAGCCTGAAAATGCCGTTATCGCTTTTGTTGTTTCTTTTTCTTTATTCTTCTGAGAATTTTGAACTTGAGTAGTATTTTGTTTCTCTTCTCCATGAAGCCACTTGTCATAAATTACATCATAGTCAACATTGTCTATTTCGCTTAATTTCTGAAATAAACGTTCACGGACTATAGAATCATATTCTCCATATCTTTCAAAAGATGAGTTAGGTTGACCATAACCAACACCATTTTCAAGGTCTGATTCAAGTTGTCCAAACACAACATATTCAGACATTTTTTCAACCAGTTCTTTGTCAGTTGGATAAGCCTTCTCATACCATTTTTTTATACTGTCGAATTCGTTAGGATGCTGGATTATGTCTTTATTCAGTTTTTCAACTTGCCAATGATAGAAATTCGCATAGTCTGCATTCTTCTGAGCACCTTTTAGAGCGTCTTTGTCGTGTTCATTTTCGTAGATTTTTTGCAAACGCTTTGATTCTCTTGAATAACGTTTTTCGCTTTTTTCAAAATCTTCTAGTTCGCTGTGTTTCGGAGGATTCTTTTCAAAATCATCAAGAAGTTGTTTTATGCCTTTAAGATGCTCCAAATCCTTCACGCCAAACTGAAATCCTCTGTCGTTTCCGCCGTTTGGATTCACTTCCGTGTAGAGTTTTTCAATTTCGGCTTCCTCATTGAATTTCTTGATGTCTTTGAGCCATGCTTCATTTGTGAGCCTTTCCTTCAGGTAGTTGAGCTCGGTTAGCCCCACTGCCATTCTTCCGCGAGGCTTCATTCCGTTGTCGTAGCCTTGAATATAGATTTCTCCGCTATCAGACTTTTTGAGGTCGAAATCATGCCCGTTATACTGTACAATAAGGTCGAGCATGTCTTTTATGGTTTTGTTTTCGTTCTTGAACCATGTCTTTGTGCGTGTTGAGAGTGGCTTCGATAAAACTGTTTGTTCCTTTTCTGATAGTTCGTTCATCTGAGTTTCTTTTTGTTCCATATTTTTCTCCTCGCTTTGCTTTTCTATTTCGATTGCGACTCCCCTTTTCTTCAGCTCGTTCTCAAGAATTGATATTCTCAGTTCTGTCGCGACGTTGCTCATAGGCTTAGTGCTGTTCCAAACATACACGTCGTCCCAGTTTAGCCAATGGTCATACTGGTTGTGCTGTCTTCCGAGCGTGTTTAGAATGTTGTCCTTGAATTCCGTCTCGTTTCTTTCCGCAGCCTCCTCCGCCGTTTGAGGGTGGAATCCGTATTCATTTTTTTTGTACTGCTCAAGGCGTTCCTTTATTGTTTCCGACGGCATTTTCTTTGCCTGCGACTTCGCTTTCTCAAGAGTTTCCGGCAGCTTCAGACCGTTCTCGTATTCCTTGACTCTTCGCTGCCAGTTCAGCCTCTTCTCTTGTATTTCTTTCGGTTCTCCGTCGGAAAATAGTTTATTCCATAACTTCTCATACTCTTTTTTCTGCTCACCTTCTTTCATTGTTTTGTAGATATTCGTTTTGAAGTTAATATCGCTTAAACGCTCAAAAATTTCAGTGAAGTCGCCGTTCTCAAAGCGTGTCTTGAAGTCTCGGTGCTTTACTGAAAGCCCTTTCGCAAGGTCAATCATTGGAGTTAAAAGAAAGCGTGTAATTGCGTCGCTGTCAATCTCGTTCTCTTTGATTCCATCTGTGTGGTACTTCTGGTAGAAAATCTCATTGTTAGGAAAAAGCTCATTTGCAATATATTCCGTAACTTTTTTATTCCAATCGTAAGCATCTATACTCTTTATTTTGCCGTCCTCGCGTGCGATTTGCTCCAGATATTCTTGCGCCAGTTCTCCGCAGATTCGCGCATGGACTTCGCTTAAAACTAAGTCGTCGTTGTCGGCAATGTCTGCGTAGTTCGGGTCGTTCTTGACTTCCGCGAAGAGCTTTATGCCTTTCAGGATGTCCATTCCTTTCTGCCAAAGCTCAGAATTCGTACGTCGCGTGTATTCGTCCCACAAGTGCGTGTACTCGTGGACTGCGACGTTGGAATTGAGGAAGTCTGGATTCAAGTAGATTTTTTCACCATCAGTAAATCCATATACCTTGTCATTTGAAATTTTGAACTGATGAGTTTTTTCTTTAATTTTATATCCTTGTCCTTCAAGCCATTCTTTCATCTCGCTTTTGTTTTCAGACTTAACATGATAATTGAATAAATCGCTAGCAATTTTATTTGGATTATCCTTATAAACTTTTGTATTTTGATTGAAGATGTTGAAATATTTGTCAAAATTTCCTTTTGTGATTTCAAGGCTGCCCTCTTTTACTTTTCCTTCTTCAATCAGTTTTTTAATTGACAAAATTTTTTCAGGATTATAAAATTTATTCCACGAAGGTAGGGATTTCTGTCCCGAGCTGGAAAGAAACTTTTCGGTTTCTTTCACGACATGGCTGTCTCCGGCATTTATGCTGAACGCAGCTACACGGCTGGCTTCATTATCCAAATAGATGATGTCGTCGGCCGTTTTTATTTGGCCAATAACTTTTTCAATGTCCCTGTTGTGAAGACTTGCGGCAATATTTTCCCCATCTCTGAAAATAATAAGACATTCAACAGCCCGTGTGTGATTATTTTTTTTATTTATGAATGATTTCCCATATACGTGAATAGGTTTAAATTTCTCTGATTTTTCATCAAATGTTTCCTTTTCAATAACAATCGACGGTTTTGTCATTGTATCATAGATTGCTCCCATCAGATTGTTTCTGTCTGGAGGACAAAGACGCACAAATTGATTAGGACTCATTTTTATTGTCTCTATCGGAGACTGAATTATTCCGTCTCTGAATATCTGCTGGTAATTTTCGCGAGTATAGTCAACTTCAGTTAATGGAACAGCAATTTTTTCGAGCACATATTCAATGCTTTCTCTGATTTCTTTTGTTGCTCTTGGAACAGAATTTTCTTTGTTCTGGGTTTGTCTGATTTGTTCAGCTTTATCGAATTTTTCTGTCATTGCCTGAAAAATATCAGTACCAATGATTTCATTGAGACGTTTATCAAACTCATCTTTATCCGTAACAACTTCAATTCCTGCGGTCTTGAGCTTTTCAAGAACATAGTTCGTTGCGTTTTTTCCCGCGTTTGTTTCCTTGTTGCGTTTTTCCTGCTTCAGACGTTCCTCATACGCTTTTTTGTACTCAGGATTGATATTTCGCATGATAACATCAAATTCTTTGCGTTCAGCCTTATTCAAAAGTTTGACGTTTTCATTGTTTGGATGTGCAAGTGCGTGAAGCAAAGGGAGAGGGTCCTTTTCTCTCCTTGTTCCGTCGTTCGGAATGACTGCTATTCCGTGATAAGAGTTGTTAGTGTTATTGTAAGTACTGTTCTTTTCATCGTAGTTTTTCGTAAGGCCTACTTCAATATAACCTGTATCTTTCTTTTCAACGAAGATACAGATTTCTTCTCCATTCTCATTCTTCCAGTCTGCTTTCTCGGCTATAGCTACAGGTATAATTTGTTCTTTTTTAGTGGCGGTTTGAATTTTCTCTTTTTCTTCAAAATTGAATAATGTCGGTTCTGATAAATTGGTGTTTATGTTCATTTTTTTCTCCACTTTTCATTTGCTTTTTTGTTATCTCATTTCAAGTTTTTCCATAACAATTTGCTTTGGTAAAAAATTTCAGCAAAAATAAGAACTTGAAAAAGTAATCTGTTTTTCGTTTGGAGCATTATCAAACTGCATACGTTGTTCAAACATCAACAACTGCAAATCTTTTTTAGCAAAAAGAATCTTAGGAGCAGAATCATTTAGCCATGTGTTTGACATAATCAATGCAAAAGGTTTTTCAAACGACAATGCACGTTCAAATATTTTTCTTTTATTTGTAAAAGGCGGATTGGAAATTATTAAATCCCATTTTTCTTTTGGCTCATAAGAGTAAAAATCTTTTCCATCGAAAATATGACTTCTAATAACTTTATTTTGCCTACTGATTTGTTTCACAAATTCACTATTTTCAGTATCAAATGGACACCAAACAACAGCGTCTTTCGGAATGTATTTTAAAATTGGTTTTACCGCATACGCTTTTGTGTAGCATTCATCATTTTTACCTTGAGAATACAGAATTGCTTTAGAATCAATTATATTTTTCTCCATTTATTTACATTCCTCTTCCAAAGTCGTCGTCCTTTGATTTTCTTGACTTTTTATAAGTTTTAGATGTATATTTATTTTGACAGTGTTCGGTGGAAACACTGGGCGTTGTGCTTTGGAGCTGCTTTTTGTAAGCAGCTCTTATTTTTTGCATATCAATAAGCTGAAATGTTCCTGTATCTTCATGAAAAAATAAAGCAAGACCATTGTGCGTAGGTGATGTCTTTTCGCCAGTCATGTGTAGCCTTACAAAATTATTACTGAAGTTATGCAGATAAATTGCAACTCCTTGTGAAAATTGCTTGTATATTCCATTTTGATAACTATGACTTAATGTATTTTTTGTTGCTTTTTTTTCGCTTCTTGCCGAAATTTCCTTAAAGTCCATAACAATGCCGTTTACTATTGCATCCGGCTTTTTTCCTGGAAGCGAATTATTTTCCTCAATCAAAATCACATCGAATCCGAAAGACGCAAGAACTGTCGCAAGTTTTGACTCCTTTGCATAAGCCTCCTTGTTGTCTTTCCGGTGTGAATTCTCGCGGTAAGTTCCGGTGTATTCTTTCCCGCCGAGAACAAAGGATTTTGTCACGGTGTCGTAGTCCTTTTGCAGCTGCTCACGGGCAAAATCGTTATGCTCCTTCGGAAGAGAGTTCCTGAAAGTTCCGAAAACTTGGAGAATTTTTACAATGTCGGTTTCTTCAAAGTCTCTGCTCATAGCTATCTTCCCATTCCAAAATCATCGTCTTTTGATTTCAGTTTTGTTGGCGATTTCTGCTCAATCTTGTTTTCACGTTTGATTTCCATATCGTGAACACTTCTTTTGATGAGTTCAGACGCTTGGAAATAAGCACGGGCTTGCACATCTTGCCAAGTTTCCTTTTTGTTAGGATATTCAGGACAATACCCATTTTCTTTCCAGCCGAGTTTTTTAAGTTCGTCATCCGAACAATACCGTTTTGCAATATTGTAATTTGAGACAAGTGCACCGCCGGCATAACAATATTGGCTCCAATCCCTTGAACCGCGAAGCAAGTCTTTCTCTGAAAATGCTGCATCGCCATGCTTTTCGATGAACAAATTCAACAAGCCTTCTGCATCCTGTTTTACGGCCTGAAGCCATTTTGACGGATGCCTGATTTTTAAATTTTCAATGTAGGATAAAACTTCTTTCGCTGTGATTTGTTTGCGCTGTTCAAGAGAACTTTCTTTTTCACTCTTTCCATGCGATGGAGATTGTTGCCGTTCATTTGATAAAATCATCGAAGCGGCAGGGCTTTTAGCTAGGCTGATTTTCTGGGTGGCAATCTCAAGCTCCTTGTCTGACAGCGCGAACGGAATGTCCGAGTCTTCCGACTGCAGCATACACTCGCCTCTTTTTCGTGAGGTAACTTCACAGGTTTCGCCGTCGCAGCAGAGAATGTTGTTTTCTTTATCTATGAGGTCGTAGTAGTCCATCCCGTCATCGACGCTGTGCCGTATCTGGACTCCGCGCGAAAGAGAAAGATAGTCATACGGTTTTCCGAATTCGATAAGTGTCGTCGGCTCGTAGCCGTTTTCTTCTCTGAATGTGTTGAAAAGATTCTTCAAATCGAGACTGACTTTCGAGCCAGCTTTGAAACTGTTGCTTTCATTTTCTTTTTGTGAGATACTAGAACCACTTGAAAGTCGCATCTCGTTTAGAGGTGTTTCTAACGACTTTACAGGGATGTCTTTGTTGCCTATGGCATCATGAAGGCGCACATGGCTTCCCCCCTCTCTTATGATGAGCGAAGCTACTCGACCGACAGTTTTATCCAAATAGGTAAGCTGCTCGGTCGTTTTTATTTGGTTCACAAATCTTTTGAAATCTTTGTTGTGCGTTCCGATTGTGATTCTGTCACCGTCGCGAAAAATTATCACCGATTCTATTATTCTTTTGTGTCCGGATTCTTCGCGGATAAATGACTTTCCGAACACTTCCATCGGCTTGAATTCCTCGCTTTTTTCATCGAATGTTTCTTTTGAAATTACAATACTTGGATTTGACAGAGTGTCGTACATAGCAAGAAGAAGATTGTTTCTGTCGTCTTTTTGTAATTTGTGATACTGATTTTCACCAAGTTTTATAGTTCCTATCGGAGTTTCGATTTTTCCAAAAGGAAACATATTAGTCCAGTTTTCACGAGTCAATGGAATTTCTTTTAATGGAACAGCAGTTTCTTCCAGTGCCGTTTGAATTGCATTCTGCACCTTTGAGATGTCTTTTTCATTTTTTATTGACTGTTCAAAAGAGATGTCTTTCTGGTTTCCAAACACTTCTTCTGCTGAAACCGTCTGCACATTTCCATTGTCCCAATCAAGTTCAGACCACACCTTTTCTTCCGCTTCTCGTTTGTTGTCAAAAAAATCGTCGGCGGTTATGTCTTCAAGTCCTACAAATTCTTCTTTTTTGTTTGAATAATATGTCGGAATTTCATCTTTTCCGCCTTCGTAATGACGAAGAAGGCAAAGCTCTTTTTCTTCAAATTCGCAAGGAAGACCTAAAACTCGTGCCTGCTCGAATTCCATCTTCGCACCTTTTGAATCACGCCAGTTGTCCATAAGATAGATTGAGTCGCAAAAGGAAAGAGCCAAAAGGTCAATCTGCATAAACTGTCCGTGCGTAAACATATCAGGATGTAACGCAGGATTGAAAACATAGTCGCCGCGTGCAGAAAGCTCTTCTTCTTTTGCTTTGAATTTCTCCGCGAAGCCCTCGTCGCCGGTTATTTTTCCAGATAAGTAAATTTTTCTTTTTTCCATAACCACTATCTCTTTTTGATTTTTCTACTTTTTTTTTACATTCCTCTACCGAAGTCGTCGTCTTTTGATTTTTTGTGAGCCACAACTTTTGGAGACATTTTCTCTTTGTTTTTCTCATAATATTTAAGCTGGAACTGCTCCAAAGTCATTGACGAAGCCTTGAGTTTTTCGGGAGACACTTCGAGTTTTTTCATGTCATCAACTGCGTTTTTGGTTTTTACTAGAAGCTCTTCAATCTTTTCTTTTTCAATGAAAGCATAGCTGGTGAAATATCTTGTCGCGTTGAGCGCCATATCCAAAGCTTTTTGGATTCTGCTTCTAGCAAAACTGTCGTAATCGCCTTTTTCAAGCATCAGCTTTTCTTCTTTTGATATTTTTTCCATCTTTTACCGTCCTCTTCCGAAATCATCATCTTTTGATTTCACTTTTGCAGGAGATTTTTTTTCAACATTTTGTTCACGTTTAATTTCCATATCGTGAACAGATTTTTTTACAAGTTCAGACGCTTGAAATAAAGCTCTCGCTTGAACGTCCATCCAAGATTCTTTTGCGTTCGGCTGTTCTTTTACATATCCGCCTTCTTCAAAACCAATCTGCTTTAGTTCGCTTGGAGTGCAGTAACGCTGTGCGATGTCATAATTAGCAACAAGAGCCATTCCGCCCTCTGAATATTGCTTCCAGTCTTTCGCGCCGTTCAGCAAATCTTTGACGTTTCCCGCTTTGAACGCAGCATCTTCGCCGTGCCATTCGATGTAGTTTCCGACCAAACTAACCGCATCCTCTTTTACAGCTTCTGCCCATTTTGAAGGCTGCTTGATTTTTAAGTTTCCGATGTAGTTCTGAAGTTCCTTTGCTGAGATTTCTTTCTTTGTGTTTTCCATATTTTTCTCCTTGTGTTGGATTTGATTTATTTTTTGGTTTATTTCGTTCCAGTGGAAATTATTCTGAACAGCAGTGCCTCTAATATCCTTGTAGCCGACAGATTGTAATTCACTTATAAGTTCCAAAGCTTCATCATATTTTTTAGAAAAATCAAAATCGTCTTTTACTTCTTGTGCAAACAATGGCAAAGTGTCATTTTTTACATAGCTAATATCTGCCTCGAAATGCTGACTATCGTGCGCGTAACCTGTCATTACAATTTCTCCTGTTGTTCTGTTACGTTCTACAGAATCGGGAAAATAAGCTTGCACTTCACCGTCAGCTATCGCAACTCGCATTACAACTTTTGTTGGATTATTTGAATGTTGTTTCTGTTTCATTGTTTTCTCCTTTGTATAAAAAGATTTTGATGAATTTTTATTGACCGATAGATTTGGTGATGCTATATTATTCTTAGGAAGCGGATGCGATTTTTCGCTGAAGAGTTCCACAACGGAAGAGTCTTGTGCTCTTCCGATATTTTTTATTCCGAAGGAATTTATTTTTTTTTCTTTTCCAATTCCTTCTTTATCCAATTCTATAAGTCTTGTTTTTCCTGTTTTTCCAAAATAAAAGAAAACTTCGCCTTCATAGTTGTAATCAATGCCTTTTTCTATAAGATTTTTCTTGCTTGCATTGATATATCTCATAATTGCATTTTCAGCAGTTTTTTCATTGATGTCGTTTTCGTAATAAAGGAATACATTGTTTGATTGCTTTCTACTGTCCTTAAAAGCACTTTCTCCTGCTGTTTCTTTTACAGAAATGACATTTTTAAATTCAAGAAATTGGCTGTTTGCTATTGAGTCAGCGGACTTTTGCAAAAAATCTTGATTATTTCTTGCATATCCAAACGGCAAAAGATAAACGCTATAGCCTAAATTGTTCAAGACATTCAATGCTTTGATTTCTTTTATTAACGTTTCTGATTTTTCAAAAAGCAGTTTTGAAGTGGAGAGATAGCAATTCTTGTATTTCTTGTAATCCGCAGATTCTAATTTTTCAATAAGTGCTTCTTTTTCTATGTCAGATAAATCTTTGAATTTTTTTTCAGTAAATTTTTCTAAACTGCTGAAATTAACACTTTCTTCAGAAAGCTCGCAGAGACATTCAAGAACATCATCTGTAATTTCTGTGCGATCAACAAGGAGAGATTTTCTGTCTAAAAAACTTGTCAAATCTGTCATAACTTATCTTCCCATTCCGAAGTCATCGTCCTTTGCTTTCGATTTTTCAGGAGATTTCTTTTCAACATTTTGTTTACGTTTAATTTCAATATCGTGAACACTTTTCTTGATTAGTTCGGACGCTTGAAATAAGGCTCTTCCTTGCACATCGAGCCATGTTTCTCTTGCATTTGGATTTTTAAGTTCACTGTGTAGAGGTTCTTTTAAGACACCGTTTACATCCTTGAATCCTACTTTTTTCAGTTCAGTCGGATTGGAGTAATGTTTTGCAATGTCTTCGTCATAAATAAGTCCAAGTCCGCCTTGTGAATACTGCCACCAATCCTTAGCACCGTTCAGCAAATCTTCTACATTTTCTGCCTTGAATACAGCATCTTCACCGTGCCATTCGATGTAGTTTCCGACCAAATCAACCGCATCTTCCTTCACCGCTTCCGCCCATTTTGAAGGATGCTTGATTTTTAAGTTATCAATGTAATTCTGAAGTTCTTTTGCTGTGATTTCTTTCTTTGTGTTTTCCATAGATTTCTCCTTGCTATATTCAGATAAGATTTCCGAAGCGATTTCATTCACCTCGTGGAATTCTTCCTGCATATATTCATTTATTTTCTTTTGGTCATTATTTTTCAGTGCGGTATAAAACTCATCCGCTTCGACTGTTGCCAATTCTCTTGCGTCAAGGTTTCCTTTGCTTGTGTAGTAAGTGAAGAATCTTTTTTCGATTTCGCCGTGAAGTTTTACGTCCTTGTAGAACGGATATTCATCGGTGAAAATATCGTTGACAGTTCCGAATTTCGAGAGTATATTTTCTATAGACTTCAAGCAGTGTTCGTGCAGGGGACTCTGTACGACTTGACCGCTCACCTCAGCGACATTCATTCGCTGTTGGGTTGTCAGGGCTTGGAGTTCTTTTTTATTTCCGTAAATCATTTTTCCTTGCACAATCCAGTTAAGCCATTCAATATTGTCTTTTGGATAAAGTGTTCTTAAATCCGAAACTTCATAACCGCGTGAATCTTGATTAAAATGAATGCCCGCAAGAAAATTCTTCTCGCCTTTTTTTATGTTCACTACAACATTCTGTGATTTAGTCCTGTCGCCGTATTCAAAGACACCAACAGGATTTTGAAGCGCGTTTTCAAGTCCAAAAATATCATTCAGTTCAAAAGGATGCCGAGAAAGACTTGCCTTGAATTTCAATCTTGACAAAGACATCTCAATTCTCTGCCCTTTCGGAAATCCACATTTCTGTAAAATTTCACCTGGCACACCAAGAGAGAAAATGTGATTTTCCGGAAGTTTTCCGTCAATCGCAAGCTGAAGCTCTTTATCGAAAAGAGAAGTTGTTACATATTCACTCATCTTGCAATCTCCATTTCTTGTTTTTGTTTTCTTTCTGGAATCTTTGTGAATCCGTTTTTGTCGAACAGATTAGGATGCAGAAGTCTGAATGTGTTTATATGGCTGTCAAAAATTTTTGGTGTAACAAAACCTTGTTTCTTCCAATAACCAATAAGAAATTTCGCATCGTCAGATGATATTTGCTTTTGCTCTACAAGTTGTTCCAATACGGCATTACGCTTATCAAGGCTGTTTCCACTGTCACGCATGTGGCTTACAGGCATGAAATATTCTTTTGCAAATATCTCTTCCAACTCGTTTGCAGAAAGTTCTCTTTTCTGCGGAACACGGAAGTTCTTGCGGCAAATCTCGTCAACTTCTTTGTTTGATAAAATTCTTTTTACTTTGATTTGACCTGTGATAATCCATTCCTCTGTGTTCGGGTCTGGATTTGTTCTGTAGCGGTAAAAACCGTCTTCTGGAATATGTTTTAATCCAGCGTAGCTGTGTCGGAATTTTCCGTTCTCAGTCATTCCCTCTTTCATTGCTTCTTTTTGATAATCAACGTCGCAGGCATATTCACATTCTGCCCATACGAACTCGCGAGGGAAAAGTTCTTTTTTGCCGTTCAATGGATTTGTTTTTTCAAACTGCTTTGCGATTGGAACAGTTCCTAAATGCCAGCCAGGTCTATATGCAAGAAAGCCTGTTGAACAATGCGTTCCTTCTCCGCCCTTTTCAATCTGCGGCCGTCCAGTTTTGGAATAAGAAGCAATATCACCTGCGCTAGCGTCAATCCATACATTCATAGGAGTGTCGCTTCCGCCAGGATTTTTTACCATCGGAGGATAAAGTTTTCCGTCTTTTAAGTAGAAAACTTTGTAGCCTATTGCTGTTTTATGAGGAGTATTTTCTGAGAGTTTTACGTTAGTTTGTTCAGTTTTCATTTATATTCTTCCTAGATTATATCTTTTGACATTTAATAATTTTTTTTTAATTTACTGGTAAACTTCTAAACCCATGAACTTCTACATCTCTTTGTGGATTAAAAATTAAAATACGTTTTCCAAAATCATCATTAAATAAAACGCCTGATGCACCAAATTTCGCAAGAAAACTGGATGCAATGTCTAAATCATGATTTCGAGTTTGATTTGTTATAAATTCAACTAAATCAATTACAGATTTTAATGAAAGAATGGTTTCTGTTTTCTGTTCAAAAAAAGCATCACTTTTTTGGTTATAATAAGATAATTGTTTTCCTTGAGGATAAGTTTTAACCTCTTTATCAACGTTTTCATAAAAATCTGTAAAGTCATCAATAAATAAAGTTTTTAATGCTTCATGTGTAAATAAATTTTGCTTAAAAATTTCAGATTGTTCGCGAACAGATTTTTCAATATCGAGAAAAAAATCTTTGTTAGGAATCTGAATTTTAAGCCAACCTTCATTACTTTTTAATGAAGAATTAATACCAGCTTCGGCTTTTTCAATTTCTTCATTGTAAGAAGAAACAATTCCTGTGCCGAATTCATAAGAAGATTTCTTAATAAATTTGTTACATGCTATATAAGCATTGTCATATAAATTTTCTTGCATTTATTAATACCCCATTTGTTCTTGTTGACTTCGTGTATGAGTAGGCGACTTCTGTTTTGGTGTAAACGCACGATTGAGTTTTTTGTATTTTTGTGCTTGAGAATCTGAAATAATAGTTTTGAAAGCAACTGGTAATTTTTTTCTTGATTCTCCACGTAATTTTTCTGCTTGATTGTATTGTGCTTCATAAGAAAATTCATAGTGAACAAGATGCTCAGCGGACGCTTGAGCTGAAAAAAGCATTAAGGCAAAATATTTAGTACCTCTTTCATCTATCATTTTTTTAAATGCTGCATCTGGTGCTCTTTTATCATTTTTCACAGAACAACCATGTTGCATAAGAAAATAATTTCTTACAGTACTAAAGCAATTCCATTCTTCCATATTGCCAAACTGTAAATGTTTTTTTGCAATAACTGCATTTTCTTCTTGAATCTCGTTTTTTTTGTAAATTAAATTTTCTTCAAGATTTTTTCTACATTCTTCTCTAAATTGACTTATGTCATCAGATTTACTTGTTTTGTTTAAATTAACAAGGATTTCTTGTTTTTTAGCATCAATTTGAGATGGTGATAAAATTTCATTATTAAGTTCAACTTGATTGTTAAACTTATGAGTATTTAATGCTTTATTAATGCTTTCTGGCGTAAATTGGTCAAGCATATAAGCGCATTGGCCATCAATTCTTAAACCTTCGTTGCGAACGTTTGTTTCATCAATATAAGCATTTTCAACCATAGTTCTTTGTTTTACAGAAGCGAAAATTGAAATAGGCTCGGTAGCAGAAAGATTTCCTTCACGTTTTGACTTATCTAAAACAAGGTCTAAAGCCGCAGCATCCGCACCCCAAATCCATTTGTTTGTAAACATTTTATTAGCAAGCATTGCAGTTTTCATTTCTAAAGCAAGTGTTTGAATAGTGTCTAAGGTTGAACCTGAAATAACATTTAAATTTGATTCATACGGAGGTCTTTTATTAAAGGGAAAATTTCCGGCATCAAGAGATTCTTTTGCCATTTTTCCGACATCGTTTAGAACTTCATTAGAGCGGTCAACTGTAGAATAGGTTTTTACAGTTCCATCAAAACCGTGAGTTTCAACAAATTTCTTTTCAATTTCGATAGCGCGAGCCTCTGGAATATTATATTGAATTCTTAATTCCTCGAGCCGACGAGCTTCTTCTAAAGTTTTGATACTATCAGAATAAACAACATTAAGAGCATCTACATATTTTTTTTCTGCTTCTTTTTCAGTCATAAAAGTCTCCATAAAAAATATTATGTCATACAGGTTATACTATATGACATAATAAAATTAAAAATTTACATTCCTAATTCAGGATTCTCTTTTTTTTTCGCCTGTTCTATAGCAAAATTCTTTTGCGCTTTTAGGATGTCATCGTCTTTTGTATTTTGTAAGGATTTTGTAGCAGAGTTCTTTTTTTGTGCAAACATTTCTTGTTTTTTATTTACGATGATTTTAGCAGCTTCAATGTAATCCTTAAATTTTTCATTTCTTAATGCTTCTTCTGGAGAAATCTTTTTTTCTGGATAATTAATAAGAGAATAAGCTGTTTTTTCAAAAAAAGTAACAAGTCTATCCTTTGCTCTTTCATATCCATTTTTCTTATACAAAGAGTCTGCAACTTCTATTTCATTTGCTTCAACTCTTTTTAAGAAATTAATAGCAAAATGACCAAACATTTTTTCATCATTAATTTTTGAACCTTGAGATAAAGAATCTTTAATTCCATTTACAAGAGTTTCGACTGCATTTTGTTCAAGACGAATTGGATAACCTTTTTCAGAAGAAATTCTAGCTGGCTCGCCTATTTCGTTACACCATGCAATGATTTTTTCTGCGCTGGAAACTTGATTTTCTTCAAGGCGTATAGGGTCAGAATTTAACTGAACTACAGGCATTTTAAAAGAAGTGCCATTTTTCCCTGTATGTGTCATTTCATATCTTTGCATAAAAAAGTCCAATATATTTTCTGGATTTTCTAACTGGCAAAGATTATATAATTGCTTTTCGCCCGCAATTTCAATAGGTCTTTCACCTTCAATAACTTTAACAGGTAAACCAGCTTCACGAGCGTGGTCCAAAGCAGCTGTAGATATAAAATCTCTTGTTTCTGCTCTAAGCGAAGCGGCATAAAAACGCAAGATAGTTTCGTTTTTTATTCCAAAGCCTGCGCCAGTAGCAATATTTCTACATGGACGAGTGTCAACATAACCGAATTCAATAATATTACCATTTGCATCTTTTTTATCTTCAGATGGACAGTATGGATTCATTTGGGAATCAATACATTTTTTTATTATTGCGGCATAAGCTGCATTTAGTCGATTTTTTTTCTCATAAAATTCTTGTTTTTTTGGGTCTTCAGAAATTCTTTTTTGGCTTTCTTCGTATAAGTTTTTGTTAAAATCAGAAAAAGACATAACTTTATTTGTACTCATGTAATACTCCTATTTATATTTTTTTTATTTTAAAATCTAAAAACATTATAAATATTCTTTTTGTAAATGTCAAATAATATAGATTTTTTTTATTTTTAGTTTTATTATGTTTATATGAATGTAGTTATTCCAGCAAGAAGAACTGAAATTTATAGCCTTTATTGTTATTCAGCGATAAAGAAAAAAGCAAGTATGCCTAAAGGAACGTTGCTTATAACAGATAAAATTGCAGTTCTTTTTTATGAATACAAAGGGTATAAGCCAAAGTTCGGACATCGACGAGGTTATGTTATTGAAGAAACAGATAAGAAAATAGATACACTTCCTAATATTTATGGAAAATTTAGAATCTTATTATCTTTTGAAGGTCGCCTTGTAGATGAATGGAAATTTTTACTTTATAGATTGAACAAAAAATACGGCGAAGGATTATATGTCAAACCAAGAAGTTTTTGGTTTGACACAAATCTTATGCTACAAAAGAAAATTTTTGCCAAAAAAAAGGCTAAAAATAAAAAAACAAATACAAAGAAGGAGGTTCGTCATGAACGAACAATTACAAGACAAAGAAAAAGGCATCACAGAAAAATTAGGCAATACTCTATCAGCCGTTAATAAAGCGGCTCCAGCAGTTATTGTAATTCTTTTATGTCTTATTTTAGGATTTTTTGCGGGTTCACATCCAAAAGAAACAAAATGTCAGACTATGTATGATAGGTATCGACCAGAAATGGAAATGAGTGACAGATATGTACCTAAGAATATAGTTGATAGCCCTTTAGAACTAGACGAAGATGCAAAAATAGTATCAAAAAAAACTGATTTTATTTCTGCGGAAAAGATGAAAAACATTACGGAAGCGATTTGGGATAATGAAATTTCAACCCCACGCGACCTTATTTCTTATGCAGTAAAGAATGAAAATATTGATATTCTTGAATATCTTGTAAATGCGCTAGAAGATAACGAAACAATTACAATGAATTTAAGTGGTGTCGAACGATTTAAGCAGAATAAAAAAGATTACAGAAGTGAAGTTTTGGACGACATAAAGAAAACGACAGCAGCGGACCAAAAATATCAAGAAACGGTAAAAGAAATAAAAGCGCGCACAGAAGAAAAAAGTTTACCAAAACAGGCGGAAGTGATAGAAACGGTTCCAAATAACGTAAAAAACTAGGAAAACTTAAATGAAAATATATAAAGACATACTAGAATCTTTAGGAATTATAAACGTTTCTCTTTTGTATAAAGGAAAAAACTTCTTTTGTATGCCACTCGATATTTCTGGAAATCTTTGGGAAGTTGTAATTGATGGGGATTTTACAATAAACGGCATTGGAAAACTTTGCATAACACGAAAATTTGATACATTAGAATTTTCATGTGCAATAGAAACAGAAATAAATGACGTTTATTCTATTTATTCTTGCATACATAAACTTACAATAGGTTTTTCTGGCGATAACGAAACAGAAATTAAATTTCAAAGACTTTTAAGAGAATTTGAAAAAGACCAGATTATGCTTAACAAAAGAAAAGAAGAAAGATATGAAATAAAAGGCAATATTAAAGGAATTCGCTTTGATAAAATTGAACAAAAACTTGTTACAACTGTAGAAGAACTTCCTTGCCTTGTAGACAATCTTTCTTTGGGTGGTGCAAAAGTTATAACTTACAATTCCTACTTCCCTATTGGAAGTTTAGTATGTCTTTATCTTTCATTTATTGAACCTATTGAACAAATTCCACTAAAAGCAACCGTTCGATATGTTACAGTCAAAAAAAATACAATAAAAGCACATGAATTAGCAATTTTATCAATGGAATTTGAAAGAGCATCTATTGCTTATCAAAACAGAATAAAAAGACTTATAGAATATAACAATCACGAAAAAAAAGGAGAAAAGTAGCATGTTTAGATTTTTATATTGGTTTAGATTTTTTTTATCAGTGATAATTTTAATTATTTGTATTATGGTAATTGCTAAATTTTTTCCAACAGTAGCAAAAGAGATTAAAGAAATAATTAATTCAATTAAAAGACTTGATTTAATTAATAGTATAAAAAACTTAATAGGATAAAACAATGGAATTAACAACAATATTTCAGAATGCTATAAATTTTTTAATGGGTCCAATCAGCATTTTTTTTATGCTTGTTGCATTTATTCTTATTACGTACAGTTTGTTTGCTTGGTATGGAGCAGATGATAGAAAACAAGTAATGCAACGTTATACAAATTGGATTATTGGCGTATTACTTTTTTTATGTGCACCACGAATTGCAGGTACATTTTTAGCACCAGAAAAATTAGCAGCTTATGATGAACAAGTAGCAAAGGAAGCTGCGGAAAAAGCCGAAAAAGCAGCGGCAGAAGAAAAAGCAGCAAAAGATGAGTTGCTTGCAAATAAGGATTCTGCAGAATATACAGACTATCTTTATCAGCAATCTAACACTGCATTAACAGAGTTTAATACTGCAAAAGATGCTTATATAGATGCAGCTTCCTCAGAATTATGGCCATACATGTCTGCCGAAGAACAAGGCAAATTAATAGATAATTATATAGATGCTGAAAATAAATCAAAATCAGCCAGTGCTGCTTTTTCAATTCAATTTTCTTCAAATAATGGAGAGGAAGTTTGGAGTGATTGGTCTAGTCTTACCGACACACAAAAAACAGCAACTTTTGAACAGCTTTCTGCTACTGCACAAGCCAAAATAATTGAAGCAGAAGAAGCTGAAAAAAAGAAGAAAGAACTTGAAGAAAAGAAACGTTTAGAAGAACAAGAAGAAAAGATGAAAGCAGGAGGAACTGGTGGAAGTAAAAGTTAACACTCTTTTGAAAAACACTAAATAGAACGCTTGAGAAAAATATAAAAAAACAGTATGTTAAATAGTATAAAAATAGGAGTTTTTATGAAAATTGAAGAGGACATCTTCTCTTTTCCAGAAGAGCATAATAATAAAAAAACAGATTATTCTGGAAATGATACTTATGGTGTTCGCCTTATAAAATACTTAATAAAAAATAGTAAGCTTTCGGAATTTTTAACAGATAATGGTTTTCACGGAATTTGGAATTCTGAAAAAGGTGTGTCCGAGTACAGTTATGTTTATCTTACATTTAATTTAACAATAAATGGGCATAAATCAAGAATTCCGTACCAAACAATCTTTCGATGTAGAACTTTTATTCCACCGGAATATTGGTTTTATAAAGTAACAGAAACAATACCAGAAACAATTAACTATTCTCCTAAATACATAGAATTTGATGATGATTTTTACAATAAAGCAACAGTTGGTCATGAAAAACTAAAAAAATACTTAGAAAATCATTCTCAAAAGGAAACAGCAACATTATTAAACATCTCTGTAGAAGAAATTAAAAATCTTCTAAGAAAAAGAAAAAGACCAAATGGAAAAATCGGTTATCATTCTTTACCACAAGAAAAAGCAATAAATGACTTAAAACCCATTGTAAAACCTATAGAATGGTTTATCTTTCCAGAGGAGATGGAATAAAGAAAGCATTATATTAAAAGAAATGCAGAAATAACTATAATTTAAAAGGATTTGATAATATGGCAAGTATTGAAGAAAAGGTTGAAGAATATTATAAAACTTTACTTGACAACCTTAGTATTAGGCATTATGCAAAGACCGAACTTATTAATAAAGCCTATTGAGATAGTTCAATAGGCTTTATATTTTATTTATTTCTAGTGCGATTTATAAACTATTCTGTTGAAGGAGCACTTACAGTAACAGAAAACGATTGTGATAGATTGTAAGTTGTAGTAATTGAATCGTCAGCATAGCCTAAAACCGCTTTTACATTAAAGTTCACGCCACATGTACCCACTGAATCTTTTCCTGTAAATTGATAATATTTATATTCATACGATTCTCCATCTTCATTTGTATAATTTTCTGTATATTCAGTACAAGAATAGTGATTTGAGCAACTGTTAGAAAAAGTAAAACTATTAATTGTAAAATCTTCATCTTCTGAACTAATGATATACTTCTTCGTGTCGGCTGTATTTTGAATTAATTGAACATTATCTACAGTGGTAGTTGAATCATCATCTTCCAAAGTACTTAAAACTAATTTTGGATAGCTTCTAACTGTAACTTTGCATTCAGAAGAAATTTCATTTAATGATATTTTTATTGTCGCAGTACAAGTCTTTTTAGCTTTTACATATAAATAAGAATTGTAAAGAGTTGTTTCAATACCACCTTTATCAGATTCATTTTCGTAAGTAACAGAAATAGTAGGAGTTCCTTTAATATTAGTATAGTAGCTTAATGTGCAATCATTGTAATTTGATACATCTGTATATAAAAGCTTTTCTGTTCTATCAAACATTAGATAAGAATAATTTGAGCTAGAACTAGAGCTAGAAACATTTTTTTCTGAATATATATTATCCATTCGGCAATTTCTTTTTGTCAATTTAATTGCTATTGCATTTTCAATTTTTATTTTGTCTGTTTTTGCTGGATTTGCAAGTTTATATTCTACATCAATTTGTGCAGTTCCTGTGCCATGTCCGGTTGCATCAACCGAATACCAAGGTTTTGCATAAGGATGAATTACTGATGGCATTGCAAGATAATTATTTTTATGTGAAGAATAGCCGTCAGAGTGTCTTTCAGATGAACAAGTCCAACGCGATAAATAAAAAGGATTTTTAAAAAAATTAGATTTACTTAAAACATAGGGATTTGTTTCATTCTTTTTGACCCAGTTATTTGCATAAATTGTTGGGAAATAAATTGTTTCTACTGCTCCTTCTTTATTCAGTAACCAAGTTTTAGAAGAGTTCTTATTATAATAATTACAAATATACGCTAAATTTCCCATATAATGCCAATCACTCTTATTATTATTATCAATATAATATAAGGATATTTCGTTTATTTTGTTACCAGTTACACTATAGTATGATATACCAGCCCAACCATCTTTTCTTTGTGTTAAAATAGAGAAAGTATTTTTAGGATTATTATAATAAAAATCTTCTGAATAATAAGTTGTAGAGTTCTGTATGAGAGAAAAATGTTTATCTTGTTTACCATAAAAAGCATTTGTGGTTCCGTATATATAATAATTATTATATTGTAAATTATAGTTTTGCCAGTTTGTTACGTCTATCTTATTAAATAATGTGAAATCATTTTCAATTAAAAAATTATCAATGTTAGAATAAAAAAGATTAAAATATTTTCTATCTTTATCTTGTCCACATGAAGCAGAAAATAATGCAATTTTTTTTGGTAATTCTTTATAGTAATCCCATAAGTGTTGTAAACGATAAACAGATTTTCCAGAATAATTAATTCCATCTTCTTTTGCAAAATACATTAATCTTGCATTGTCTTTAACTTCTCCAATTCCATCTGTATTATAATTGGTAAAATTCTCTAAAGCCTCGTAATCATCAGTACTATCAGAGTTTAAATAGTTGTTTATGTTATCTGCCTTTTCAGTTTCAAAAAATTCTTTTCTAAGGTCATTTCTACTCATAGTTAGGAATTTCTTTTCACTAGTGCTATTCATATCAGGAGATGATGTATTATTATAGGTTGCAACAATATTTTCGCTTTGACTAGAGGCTACATACGGATTAACAATATCAAACGAAAGAAGAACAGTTTCACCATCACCTAAGTTAATATTACCTTGAGAAGCATTTGTGTACTTACCAGTATCTTCAATATCTGTTAGTTGCCTAATAGTGTAATTATCATAATATGCTTGATATTTAAATTTCTGAGACAAACTATGGTCGCTTAATCCTTTTTCTTTTTCACTTAAAAGATTTAGTGTTACAGTAATTTCAACTTCTCCTTCTAAAGTTGGAGAAAGTTTTACATGTTCAATAGCGTATTCTATGCCATCGTAATGTAAAACTTCTCTGTTAGAAATATAGCAGACCTGATTTTCAGTACCAGCATTAGGAATATCAATAACACATTCTACTGCATTTTCATCTCCTGGCTTATATATAATTTCAAAATCATAATCTTGGAAAGTATCTGGGGAATACTTAATACCATCAACAGTTCGTGGTATCTTTTTAATTTTTGGATATACTGTTGTATTGTTAATGCTATTATGAGTTTCGGCGTCATTAACTTGTAAATCCATGTCATATTCAACATAAATGTCAAAAGTAGGAGTTTCTCCTAAAGAAGTTCTTACACCACTTGTTATATAACCAGATGCAGTTGCAACTTTATCAGAAGGATATTCATTTAATCCTGTAATAGAAATAGTATGAGCTGCTTGGTTAATAGAGTAAGAAAATGCAGATTTAGAAGAATTAGAAGAAGAACTATCAGAACTAAGATATTGCAAAGCCGCTTGATTATAATTAAACAATAGATTAACACTTGCATTTTCAGGGTACACAGTATAATTTATAACTTTGGTTTGTTGAGGAAGAACATGAATTGCACCAACATCAAAAGTTAATTCTGCACTTCGTTTTACAACAATAGTACAAAAACCCATAACAGTTTCACCAGTGCTAGAATTTTCAAAAGTTGCAGTAATAATTGTTGTACCAGCATTTTTAGGAGTTACTTTTGCCGTTGTTCCACTAGCAGAAGCAATATCAACAATATTTGAACCGCCAGATTTAGAAGCTGTCCATTTTATTTTATCCTTTTGTTCCGAAGTAATATTTACAGTTTCAAGTTCTATTTCTTGCGAACCATCATCCATGTATATTTCCATATAAGACTGAGGGAAAATAATTTGTTTTTCTTTCTGTTCTGCAATACTTAGAAGAATTGTTTTTTCAACTCCACTGTCGTAATGACAGATAATAATTTTTACTTCTCCGGCTTTTACACCTTCAAATTCACAAGAACCGCCACGTACAAAATTTTCATTAAGTCTGTAGTTTTTGTCGTTGCTAGTTTCGTTTAATACTGTTTCGTTGTGGAAACAGGCTTCTGCGTCCCCTACACTTTCCATATACCAACGACAACCCTGAACATCTTCTTCATCAAAACCAGAACCACTTAAATTACAAGAAATTGTAACAGTATCTCCTTCTGTTACATTGTAAAGAACGCCCGCAGTTGAAATTGTAGGTAATAATGGGTCGCGTTCTTCTACGGAAATGAACATAGTATCTGTTGCAATAACAGTAGTAGGATTAGAAGAATAAACAAGGTCTGCTGTAAGAGTTATAATTGCGGTTTTTAAGCCTGAGAAGACACAAACTTCGTTAGAACCTTGATAAGTGCAAACATCTTCATTTGAAACTGAATAAATAATTTCTGCTTCGCTTTCTAAAGATGGAACTTGAATGTCAAAGAAATTAATATCACCAACATAAACAGTTGCAGAGGGTTTGCTAAAAGCAAAACTGTCATATTTACTAATTACTACAACAATATCGCAAGTATCTTTTGCTTTAGGATGCGTAACGTGAAGATATGTAGTTCCGCTTTTTCCTGTCGGAATAATATCGCAAGTATCTGCATTTGAAACAAAACCTAGCATTTGCGGGTCATCCACAAACCAAGTAAAATCTTCAGCATCAGTTGCTTCACCATTTACAAGTTCTGCAGTAACTTGAATCTGAGTTGTTTCTTCTGGTGATATTTTAATAATATTCTGAGATGGTTGAATATAAACATCCTCATCGTAATCATAACTAACAATAACTAAAATAGTGCGTTCATAAGCAGAAGAATAATTAGTATTTTTAACAGAAATATAGCAGGAACCGCTAGACATTGCTTTTATGACACAAGAATCGCCACTTCCAGATGCTAAAGCAACGCTTACATCTGAAGAAGTCCAAACAAATTTTTGTTTATCTTTTTCAGACATTCCGGCAATGCTTGCTGTAATTTCTGTACTATCATTTTTACTTAAATTTAAAATATTATTACTTACAGTAATATATTGATTTGAAGAACTTGTAGAAGTTCCAATAACAATAGCTGTTATAACAAGTTCAAATGGAGAATCATCATGAGTAACAGTAATGTCGCAGACTCCAGTGTTATAGCCTTTTATAATTGCTGTTCCACCACTAGAAGAAGTTATAGCTGCGATAGTAGAATCACTTGATTTCCAATTCCATTTTGAAGAACTAAGATTTTCACTATTTACTAATTTACAGTTTATTGTTTGCGAAGTTCCGTTTACTAAAGTTACAATATTATTTTCAGATGTAATGTAAGGAACAGAATCCATATCTGCTTCTGTAACAACAACCATAACATCATGAGAATAAATTTCTGTGTTAGGGGCAGAAGAAGTCTTACTTACAGTAATTTTACAAACACCACTTTTTAATGGTTTTACAAAACAAGTACTTGCTCCTTGAATACAATTTAAGGTAGCAACCTTAGAATCAGAACTTTCCCAAACAAAACCAGAATTTTCGTCTACGGTTTCATCATTTACAGTATGATTTACTTTAGCAGAAATCATAACTTCTGCTTGACCTGCTAAAAGTTCTAAAGTGTCATCACTTGTGGAAATATAACAAACATCAACATTATCATAGACAGTATTATTTCCGGTTTTTAAATTGATTGTAAGAGAATTTTCAGAAGCAGGATGTTCAACTGTTAAAATTGCACTACCAATATCAGTTTTTGGTGTAATAACAGCACTATTTCCATTAGGTACAATTTCATAATAATCTTCATTATCCAAAGACCATTTTGTTTCTGAGTAAGCAGAAGCGTAAATGTTATTATAAGTTATATAAATAGTTTTTGATTCAGAAGAATCTTCAAAATAAACAACATTAGAAGTTGTCGATAAATAGCAAGACTCCTCTGGGTTAATAATAGCAGCATCATAAACATTTATTGTAAAAGTAACGTTTCCAATAATTCCGCTAGAAGCCGAAGGTGTACAAGTTATTACAGATGTTCCTGCAGCAATACCTTTTACAGTTATTGAATAAGCATCTTGTGAAATAATTTCGTAGACTTCATTTTTGTAGTTATCATAAGACCAATTTATATCACTAGTAGTAAGGTCAGATTTGCTGCTTTGTAAATTGAATGTATATTCACTATCTTTTTCAAGACTATAATAACTAGTTTGAGTCCAAATAGTATTTACAATATTTTCAGAAAGTTCTTCAGTTGTATCATAAGTTACAATGGCAAATTCTACATTACTTGTTCCTAAAGTAGCAGTAAGAGTTGCCTTTTTTACTCCACTTCCAGAATCTAAAGGATTAATGTAACATTCAGTGCCATTTGCGGTAATTGTAAATATAGAATTGTCAATTTTCCAAGAAATATCATCTTCGCTACCGCTACCATTTATAGTAACAGATGCAGTTCCAACGTTTTCGCTATCAGAACCGCTATTTAAAATATAAATTGCAGGGGAAGAAGAAGCGGAAATATAAGAAACTTCCACAGCGTTAGTTTTTTCTTTTACACTAACCGTAATACGAGTTGGGTACATAGCCTTAGGATGAGTAATATCAATGTATGCTTGCCCTACTTTTAATGGTGTAATAACACAAGTTGCAGATTCATTATTAGTTAGGGCAAAAGCAGAACGAGCAGAAGATTTTTTACTTCCAGCAGAAACATCAAAATCAATTACATCATCAGAAGAACCATCCGATGGAGAATTTATAACACTCCATACAAGATTATTTATGTCACCAGAGTCACAGTCATTTAATGTTACAGTAACAGTAGCATCATCACTAGAAGGAGTTAAGCTTACATAATTTTGAGAAGTAGAAACATAAGTTGTGGCAGAAGATGCAGTAGATTCAATATCTTGAATAGAAACAATAATTGTTCTTGAAGAATAGCCAGGATAACTTACAGTAGCCTTTATGCTACCCGCTTTTTTACCAACAAATTCAATAGCACTTCCAGAATTATCAGCATTTCCGTTATATAAAATCCATGAACAATAATTTTCTGCATTAGCACTAAATTCCCAAGTAAACAAAGAATTATCTATTGATTCAATATTTTCAGATAGAGAAACAGAAACTGTAGAAGTTTCAGAACCAGTAACAGTAACAAAAGTTTCGGAAGGAACAATATATGCAGTTGCACCTTGTTTAATAACACGAATTAAGCACAAAAAGTCATATTCACAATCGTTGTGACTAACTTTTAAGTAGCAACTACCCTCGTTTTTTGCTGTTATAGAAACAGCACCATTATTTACATTATCAATAACAACTGGGCTGTCTGATAATGCAGCACCATTTTCATCAACAAAATCATACATAAATCCAGAAGCATAATCAGAAGAAAGAGGATTTACCATAGAAAAAGAAATTGTTTTTGAATTTTTAGAAGAATCGTCTAAATCTAAAGAAACAACGTTATAAGAAGAAGTTATATAAGGTACTGCTGTACCATCAGATTCAGAAATAACAAGAGCTGTAAAAGAATGAGCTGCTTTTGTATGATTAATTGTAAGTCTCGCTATACCTGATGAACGACCTGTAATCCAGCAATAATTTCCGTTTGTAGAAATACTAGCAATTCCTGTTTTATCAATATTCCATTTATAGCCATTTATGTCGCTCATTCCGCCACCAAAAAGCGAAGCAGAAATTTTAGTAGTTTCGCCTGTTTTTACTTTTATAACATCTTGAGAACAATAAACATAAGGATCTGAAATTTGTGCTGCATAAACATCAGAATTAACAGTTACAACACAAGAAATATAAGAGCCACCTGTGCGCGCCGTTAAAGTAGTTTTTCCGGCCGAAAGACCTGTAATAACAGCACTGTAATTATCAGTTTTAGCACTAATAATAGAATTATCATAAGACCATTCTATACTTCTTGAGTTTTGATTATCAGAAACAGAAAGATTAACAATATCCATTTCACCAATAGAAATTTCAAGAGTTGAATTATCAAACTTCAAAGAAACATCGTCATCATCGTTATCTAAACCTATTGTGCAAGAGCCAAATAATATTGTAAAAGTAGTCATTAAAAACAAAAAAAACTTTTTCATATAACCTCTTCTTTATAGACAAATAGTACAAATACATTATACCAAATGACATTTTATTATACAAGAAACCTTTTTTATTTCATTGACAGCAAATTTCGCTAGGTTTATATTTAAATCTAGGAACATAAAAAGATGCTTTTCTTAAAACTTGAAGATGAAACAGTTTTAAAATTTGATTTCTCAAAAAACTATTATGCAATTCTGCAACCTGAATTATTGCCTTTTACATTGAGGGACGCACTTTCTGATACAACGCAGAATTTCGACATAAACATTTGGTTCAAGAACAAAGAGCTTATGTCCAGTTTTTTTATGAACCGTTCTTTAAGCGTAAAAAGAGAAAACGCAAAATACATAATGAACCAGCTGGGAATAAAACAAGGAAACGATTTTGAAAGCCGTCTTAATGCAATGATTGCATGCAAGGCTCTGTCTGCCGCAGATTCCTACTGGATTACAGAAAATGAAAATGAAAAATGGAAAGATGTGAATCTTCTTTCAGGAAATCTAAACGAAACATTGCAGCAGATTGCACTTTTTGGAAGTTCAATAAAAATAGCAGGGAAAATACATACGCCGGAACTTACAGGTCAAGGAGCGTATGCAAAGGCTTGGTACAAAGAAAACAGAAAACTTTATCTTTATAAAGCAAACTCAAAAGGCGGAAATGAATGTGAGCGGGAAGTTCTTGCAAGCAATGTCCTTGACTGCTTCAATGTTCCGCACGTAAAGTACGAGCTTTCACAAAAAGAAGGAAGAACTGTCTGCAAATGCGAGAACATGAACCTTGAAAACTCCAGTCTTGTGGACGCAGTTGAACTTGACATCTGGGCTTCAAGAAAAAATCTTGACTATTTTGACATAGCGAAAAAAGTCGATTCAGAAATATTCTACAAAACAATCGTTGCTGACTATCTTATTTCAAACAGCGACCGTCATGAGACAAACTGGGGCTTCTATATGAATAACCAGACAGGAAAAATCATCGGCTTTCATCCGCTTTTTGACCACAACAACGCATTCGACAAAAACTTTATGGAAGACAAATCCGGCGGAATATGCCAGCTTCTTCCAGGAAAATCCCAAAAAGAAGCCGCTTTTTACGCAATAAAGCGATGTGATTTTAGATGTATTAAACCAATAACAAAAGAAATGTTCTTTAACGAAGAGATGTATGAAAGTTTTATGAGTCGTGCTGCAGAGCTTGGACTTTACAAAGAGCAGAAAATCTCCCTAATTGATAAAATCTTTGCAAAAGAAAAAGAACGTTTTATTCCTGTAGAAATAAAAAATGATAACAGTAATGAATATTGGAACAAAATAAAAAAGAGACTTTCTTTCAATATTAAGAATATTGAAAAGACAGATAAAAATGCCAAACTAAAAAAAACAAGAAAAGTTCCTAATAAAAATCGAAAAATAAAAACAAAATCCAAATCCAAATCCGATGACATCTCTCCTACTCGCTAAACATTTTCACATTGACACCAAAATTCTCTGGGGTTATATTTTAAGTATAATAGGTTTTACAATATGCAAGAATCACAAATAGAAAAAAACTTCAGTGACAGACTGTATGAACAATGTCTTTTGAAGAATATTACTGAAGAACAGTTGATTTCAAAATTCTCTAAAAACTTTCCGCAGAGTTATCTTGAAAAATGTTTTTCCGGAAAAACGATGCCGAGCGATGTGCTTCTTGTTGGATTATCAAGGTTTTTCAATATAAGTGTTGACGCTTTTTTTGAAAAAGGAGAACGAATTTCAGACATAAACATTTTAAAATTAAAGTCACGTCACAATAAAATAGAAGATTTAGAAAAATTGCTTAACAAAAAAATATCATATTCCGCAGAAAACTATAATCAAGTTTTAAAAGACAATGTGCAAGAAGCCTTGAATAAAGAACTTATGTCAAACTCGTATGCAGCATATATTCTCGGCACTTCTGTAGAAGAAATAAAAAGGACTTTATGAACATATCCAAACAGGAACTCATAGTAAGCGACACAAATATTTTCATTGACCTCTTTAACACAAATTTACTGAAAGAATTCTTTGCTCTTCCATACGAAATAAAAACAACTATGCTTGTTTTTAGCGAAATAAAAGATGATAAGCAGTTGCAGGCAATAAAACCGTTTATAGACAGCAAAAAACTTGCTATAGAAAGTTTAACAGATAAAGAATTCAAAGATTGCTTTACATTAAAACTTACAACTCCAGGCGATTTAAGCATTGCAGATTGTTCTGTATGGCAAACAGCGAAGAAACACAATGCAAGGCTGCTTACCAGCGACAGAAATTTAAAGAAAGCTGCTGAAAAAGACAATCTGAAAGTTCATGGAATGTTTTTTGTCTTTGAAGAAATGCTGTCTCACAATTTTATCACTTATGAAAAAGCAGCCGAATCTGTAAAAATACTTGAGCAATGCAACAAGCGATTTCCTAAAAAAATTGCAGAAAGCAAACTAAAAGAATGGAAAACAAACTTCTTGAAAAACAAATCTCAACAAAAAACAAACTCCCGCGACAACGACTTTTCGCCTACTCGCTAAACTTGACAGTGAAATTTGAGCAATTTATAATAAAAAATATGATTTATTTTAATGATAAAATAGAAATTGATTTAAATTCTCTTCCACAACTTTTAAGGTTAGATTATTTAAAATTAAAAAAAGATGCTGAAGAAGAAAATGAAATTGATTTTTTTATTTATATAGATACTTTTGAAGCGCATATAAAACAATTTTCCATAGAAAATGTTATATCGCAAAAAACGGCAAATAAATTATTTAGTGTTATTGGATTAGAATAACAAGAAGAAAAAATGAAATTAGTTAATTTTGATTTATGTGAAAGACCTAATATTTCTCTCCAAAAACACTACGGTGGTCAATCTGGAAATAAAGAACATATTATCATTGATGGTGAAAATTATTTTTTGAAATATCCAAAAAAAATTTCAAGCAAAAACAATTCCTATACGAACGTTATTTTAAGTTACACAACATCTCCTCTTAGTGAATATATGGGCTCTAAAATTTACGAAATTTTGGGAGAGCCCGTGCATAAAACAATTCTTGGTGTAAGCAAAAAATTAGGACATACGTTGGTTGCTTGTAAGGATTTCTTAAAAAATGGCGACCAGCTTGATGAATTTAAAAATATAAAAGTAAGTTATGCTCCTGTGTATTCTGAAAAAGAGAGTTCTTCAGGGGAAAATTGTAATCTTGATGAAGTGCTAGAAATTATAAAAACAAATCCATTTTTAAATTCTGTAAAAAATGTAGAAGAGCATTTTTGGGATATGTTTGTTATTGACGCTTTTATTGGAAATGCAGATAGAAATAATGGGAATTGGGGAATTATAAGACATTTAGATGGTTCCAACACAATTAGTCCTGTATATGATAATGGAAATTCTTTTAATAACAAATGGGATATTGCAAAATTTGAAAAATTTTCAAAAGATGAAGAAGCGTTTTATCAAGAAGCATACAAAGGAAAAACTTGTATTTTTACACATACAAACACAAATGGAGAAGAAAAAGTTTTAAATCCTTTTAAAATAATTGCTAGTGGAAAATTTCAAAAACTAAATGAATCAATTTGTCGTATTGTTCCTAGAATTTCAGAAAAAAAAGAAGAAATAGTAAACTTTATAAATGATATTCCTAATACATTTTTAGAAATTCCTATAATTTCAAATACACAAAAAAACTTTTTTATAAATATTCTTCGTACTCGTTATAATAAAGTTTTAATGCCAACGTATAAGAATATAAGAAATCCAACTCAAAAAGTGGAAATAAATTTTAAGAGCATTCAACAAAAATCCCACGATGACGACATCTCGCCTACTCTCTAATTTTATTAACTAGATTTTACAAAACCTATTAAACCCCATAATGAAAACTTAATATTGATACTTTGGAATAAATAAAGGATTTAATTGTGTTTTTTTTGAAATAGAATAGCCCATAAGTTCTGGAACTAATATGTTTGAATTGATTAGTTTCTTTATTGAAGAGCTAATTTCTTCTGTTGTGAAATGAGTTTTATCATATTTTGGCCAATTATTAAGAAAATAATTGATAATTTCATCGTTAGTGAAATCAGGATTTCGTCTTACAATCGAAACTATTGTTGCTGCAATTTCAAGTTCATGATTTGATGATATTGAATTTACAAATTCTGTTGCCTGATGAATTGGATATTTAAATTTTTCGACTGTTGTTTTTACTGAATCACTTACAATATTGCTGTATAAAATCTTTTCTGCCTCAGCAGTTGAAACATTATATGCGTTTTGAAAAGAATTAATTTGTTGAGAAAGGATTTCGATTGAATGTGCATAAGGACCAAACTTATACTCTTCAAATTTAAAATAATCAGTTCCACTGAAAATATTTAAAAAGTATGCAGCCTTTTGTAACCGAAATTTATTAAATTGTTCTGGCAAGATTTCGTCTTTTAATTTCATTAAAATTAAATGAGAAGCCGACATTTTTGGGATTTCTGTTTTTTGAGTAAAATTCTTAGACGGTTCATAAACAATAACATCAAGTGGTAAGGCAGACATCTTTTCTAAAATCATTTGCTTTACTTTGTTCCAATCAAGTCCACCATTTCCACAGCCTAAAGGAGGAATTGCAACAGATTTGATTTTTCTTTCTAAAAGACCGATTTTTAACTCCACTAAACCGCGTTCGATGTAAGAATATTCTGATTTTTCTCTCCATTTATCTTTTGTGGGAAAATTTGCAATTATTTTTTCATCTTCAGAATAAAACAAGATTTTTCCAATAGATAAAGAACCATTTTTACATGCTTTTACATAATTTTTATTATTTTCAGGGAATTTTTCTTTAAACTGATAAGCAATGCCTTTCCCCATATAACCTTCACAGTTAACAGTATTCACAAGACATTGCGCAGAGGAATTTAAAATGTTACCAGTTTGAAAATTCATCATATTCTTGCCTTACTAAAACTAGAATTCACATCTATGTAAAACAAATAGTTACCAATAATTTCAGAATCAGCAATATCAACTTTCAGCAGATTTTCATTAGCAGCATCCGTCCTTGAAAGTAAACCATACTTGAAAATTGTTTCTAAATTTTCAATAGCAGTTATATGATACAACAACTTTCCATCTTGAATCCGTCTAGCCATACAGCAACTCCTACATAAAGAATAACAATTTTTTCTTAATAATTCAATTTTTCTTTATTCAATTATAGCACAGTTTTTTATTTTGATTTAAAAACCGACCGCCCCTGCTAACAGCAAGGGCGGCCAGTTGGTTCTAGTGATTTTTGTTCTGAAAAAAAATTAAAAATATAGTTTATAGAATATACATTTTATTTAGACGAATAGAATGTTAAAGACGTTGGTAAAGTAGAGCGTTGGAAAAGACCTGCAAGCATTTGGTAAGAATTGCTTTTACTTGTAATAGTAAAGGTGTTGTTGCTTTCGTCAAAAGAAACAGTAAATTTTTCATCAGAAAGTTTTGAATATTTAATTGTAAGCACACCGTCTGAATCAACAGAATAAGTACCTTCAGTTTTAGGGTTAGTTTTAACATCTGGAGTGTAAGTAACTGTACCATTACTGAAAACAGCAGTACCGCCATCAGAAGTAGAATTAGAAGTACCTTTAATATACCAAGTGCCTTCTATTTTAG
>CAZJOU010000003.1:0-6011 GCA_964547685.1 uncultured Treponema sp.
TTCGCTTTATTGACTATCGTTATTTTCAAATGTAAAATATAAATATGTTTGATGTAAAAGAATCTGATTTTTTTGATTTGGAAGACGAAGCGTTTGATACGGTTATTGAAGAAGGTATTAAGTTTACTGGAAATATAAAATTTGTAAAGCCGTTTATGATTCGTGGTAAAATTAATGGAAAAATTGATGCTACAAGCGATTTGGTTATAGATAAATGTTCAGAAGTTAATGCAGATATTAATGCTGTTCGCGTTCTTGTTAAGGGAAAAGTTCACGGCAATGTTTCTGGAAAAGATTTAATTTTTATAACTGCAACTGGCTCTGTTGACGGTGATATAACTTCTAAACAAATTGTTTTGGAACCTGGTAGCGTTTTTACTGGTCGTTGCACAATGATTAAATAGTTTTGCGTTGGGGAAATTATGAAAAAAAGTTTATTTTTAGTTTGTTTTTTTTGTATATTAACTTCTTTGTTTGCTCAGGGCGCAATAAAACAAGACGCGCTTGTTCTTTACAATAATGGTCGCTATGCGGAATCTATTGCGGTTTGCGAACAAGAACTTCAGCAAAATCCTAACCGAGTCGAATCTTACGTTGTAATGTGTTGGTCTTTAATTAGAAATAAACAATATATAGAAGCGGAACAGCGCGCTTTGCAAGGCTTAAAAATTAGTCAATACGATTTGCGCCTTACAGAAGTTCTTGGCGAAGCTAGATATTTTTTGGGCAAAAATAACGGCGCAATGGAACAGTTTCAGAAATATGTTGCAAATGCGCCAGAAAGTGGAAGTCGCGTTGGAACTGCTTATTATTATATGGGCGAAATTTATATTAGGCAGGCACGCTATCAGCACGCGGATATTGCTCTTTCTACGGCAGTTCGCAAAGAACCTTTGCTAGAAAATTGGTGGGTTAGACTTGGTTATGCGCGCGAAATGGCAAAAAATTATACAGAAGCGGCAAATGCTTATGACGAAGCGTTAAGATTAAATTCTTCTTCTGTAGAAGCTGAACGTGGAAGAAATAGAGTTGCCGCAAAACTTCAATAGTATTGAATAAAAAAAATTGAATATTAGATTTGAAACAACTGGTTGCCGATTAAATCAAATAGAAAGCGAAAGTGCGGCTCGTTCTTTTGTAGAAGCGGGATTTTCTGTTATTATAAAGCCACTACAAGCTAAAAACGAAACAGATAACGAAACTGTGCTTTGCGTTGTAAATACTTGCGCAGTTACTCAAAAAGCAGAACAAAAAGACAGAAGAATTATAAGGCTTGTTTTAGAAAAGTGCCCTAACGCAACTGTTATTGTAACTGGTTGTTATGCTCAACTTTCGCCAAACGACATTGCAGAAATTAGTCCGCGAATTGCAGTTTTAAAAGGTCAGCTAAAAAGTCGTCTTGCAGATGTTCCTAATCTTTTAAAAAATGAACTTGAACAAAAATCTTTTAATTGTTTAGATTTCGCAAAAAAACTTAACGAAAATCTTTTTAATGCTGCGGTTTTAAGGCCGGGATTTAGCGAAAATCCTTTTAAACTTTCTACAGATTCATTTTTGGCTCATAGTCGTTCTTCTATAAAAATTCAGGACGGTTGTAACTGTGTTTGTAGTTATTGCACAATAAACAAAGCGCGAGGTCATTCTGTTTCGCTAGATGCAGAAGAAGTTGTTCGCAGAGTAAAACAGTTAGAAAGTGCAGGGCAGGCGGAAGTTGTTTTTACAACTGTAAATATTGGTCAATATAAAGGAAAGTTCAAAGACGGATTTTTAAATTTTAGTGGGCTTTTAAAACTTTGCCTTGAAAATACTTCTAAAATTTGCTTTAGGATTTCTAGTTTGTATCCAGAAATTGTTGATAATGAATTTTGTGAAGCAATAAAAGATAAAAGAGTTCGTCCGCATTTTCATATTTCAGTTCAAAGCGGAAGCGATAAGATTTTAAAGGCGATGAAGCGTAATTATGTGCGAACTCAAGTTATAAACGCTTGCAATCTTATTCGTTCGGTAAAAGAAAATCCTTTTTTGGCAGCGGATATTATTACAGGTTTTCCTGGCGAAACAGATGATGATTTTAATGAAACTCTTGCGTTGTGCAAAGAATGTAATTTTGCTTGGGTTCATGTTTTTCCTTTTAGCGCGCGTCCGGGAACTGTGGCTGCAGAAATGAAACCAAAAATTCCACAATCTGTTAGCGGAAAAAGAGCGGCAGAACTAGCAGAGTGGGCAAAGTTGAATAAAATTAACTATATAGAATCTTACCGTGGAAAAGTTGTAGATGCGGTTTTAGAAACTGTAAAAAAGCCTTTAATTTTTAGTGATGGAAACGGAAGAACGATTTTTCATGCAGTTTCGGAAAATTTTTTGCATTGCGAAATTTATTCAAATAGCCAAAAGCCTGAACTAAAGCCAGGCTCTGAAATAAAACTAAAAATTTTGGGCCCAGTTGGCATTGGCGAACGCAAATCCGGCGAAATTGACACTCTAGCGGATTTTATTTAATACAAAAAAGATGATTTGCTAAGAACTTTTTTACAATCGAATCAAATACTATTTTTTTCGCATAAAAAAAGTCGTATTTTCCAATTAAATACGACTTCTTAAAAACTATTTATCGGGATGACAGGATTTGAACCTGCGACATCCTGGTCCCAAATCCGATTTCTTTTCAAAAAAAAGTTTGACAAAATATCTGTTTCTCGTGTTTTAATGTTGCGCTTTTAATCTATTTATCTCTTTTGATTAAGTGGATTTTAAGCTTACAGAAGCAGATATAGATTTTAGCATATTTTTTAAGCTCTAGTCATTTTATCTGCTTCGACTAGGGCTTATTTTTTTTGCGAACGGTTTTAAGGGTTCAATTCCCTTGCGCAAAATATGAATGTTTTTCTAAGCGCAACAGGAAAAGCATTCCCCACTTTGAAAAATCAAGGTGGGTTATCGCGGAATGGAGCAAATGGCAGACTTCCGGAGTGGTAATTCCGGCACGTGTTGGTTCGAACCCAACTTCCGCTAAAAGTGCAAAAACAAGTTAAAAAGTGCAACGTTGCACTTTTTAACTGTAACGGCACTAAAAAAATATTTTCATAAGGAAGCAGATATGAAAACAATTACATTTGGAAGCCTAAAAGGCGGAGTTTCAAAAACAACAACAGCATTGCTTACAGCGTACTGTTTGGCAAAAGCCGGCAAAAAGATTTTATTTATTGACGGCGACATTAATAACAGTTCAAGTTGGACTTTAAGTCCAGAAAATAAAACTGAACTTGATCCACAAAACAGAAAACACATTGCTGCAGCATTACAAGGCGAAAATCTTTTGGATTATATAATTCCGTCTAATACAAGCGGAATAGATTTAATTCCATCTAGTTTGTATTTAGTAGATTTAAGAACGATTAATCAAAACAGATTTAAGACCCTTACAAAAAGTGCAACGTTGCACTTTTTACTTTCAGAAAAATACGACTACATAATAATCGATACTGCGCCAACTTACGACAACATAACAATGATGTTTTACGAAGGAAGCGACTTAATTATAACACCTACTCTTTTAAGTCAATTTGATTATAATACCGCTTTATTTTTAAACAATAAATTACAAACAGAAACAAATGTTTACGAAAATTGGAAACTTTTATTTGTAGGTTGGAACAAAAGATTTGAAGAAAAACAAATTGGCGGACAAACTGATTATCAAAAACTTTTTGAAGAAAGTTTTTCTAATATTCTTTCTACAAGAATTCCGTGGACAACTGTTGCAAAAAACAGAATAGACAGGCAAGAACTAATTGGAACTTCTAAGAAAAGCGAAAATTTGCGCTCTTCTATAATTTCGCTTTGTAAAGAAATAACAGGCGAAGAAATAGAACTTAATGGAGGTGCATTCTAATGGCAAAACCTCTAACAGTAGCAAAAAACAATCTGCAGTCAAATTTAAATAATTCAAATACTTCAAAACTTTCTGTTCGTATTTCTGTAAAAGAACTTTCTGAACATTTAGACAACGAATTTATTGGATTGTTTTCGCATACAGAAGAAACTGCAAAACATCTTGCAGAAAGTTTTTTAGAAAATGGATATGACGAAAGCCAACCAATTCATTATGCGTTTATAGAAGATGAAAATAAATGGATTGTAATAGACGGAATGACACGTTTACACGCTTTACAAATTGCAAACTTTTTTGATGTTCCTGTTTATAAGCATACATTTAAATCAAGAATGGACGCATTAATGTATGCGTATCGCTTGCAACTAGATAGACGAAATTTAGACGATGCACAGAAATTAGCGGCAATTCAAAAAATGATAGAAATAAATCCGCGAAGCAAAGAAGGAAGTCTTGCAAAATACATTTCTGAACAACTTAATATGGGCGAACGAAATGTAAAAAAGGCAATAAACATTCTAAAAAATGCAGATGAACAAACAAAGCAAGCGGTTTTTAATCACGAAAAAACAATAAACGAAGCCGACAAAATAGTTCAAAAAGAAAAACAAGCAAAAAAACAAAACAATTTTGAACTTAAAGGCGAATCCTTTTTTGCTGGAATAGAAAACTTAGATAAAAAAACAAAAGAAGAAGTTTTAGAAGGCAAAAAGAAATTTTCAGAAATAAAAAAAACAATTTATATTAGCGGACCAATAACAGGCGTTTCTAATTGGGAAGATTTATTTAATAAAGCTGCAGAGTTTTACAAAAAACTAGGTTTTAAAGTTATTAATCCAGTGGAACTTGCAAAACTTGCAGAAGAAAAATATGGAAAAGACTGTTCCAGAAAGCATTACTTAAAAATAGATATTGAATCACTTTTAAATTGTGATGGAATTGCTTTTTTACCAAATTGGGAAAGTTCTAAAGGTGCGCAATTAGAAAAACAAATTGCAAAAGAACTTGAACTAGAAGAACACTTGGAGCTTTTAGTATGACTTTTTTGCAGAGTATAAAACTTTATGGAAGTGTAGAAACTTTTAATGATTTTCAAGCAGAAAATCCAAAAGAAAAAATAGGACGACCAGAACATTATGCTGCAAAAATAACTACAATGTTTCTTCCGTTCTTAAAAGAAAATATTTCCGAAAACAAGTTTTCTGCTCTGCAAGAAAAATTAAAAAGCGTAGTTATGGAATGTATGGAGAAAACTAATGACAGAAAATGAAAAAGATCGAATAACCGTAAGATTAGAACAGATTCAAGATTTGAATAATGGAATATATCTAATTTTAAGGGACGCAAATTGTACAGAAACCAACTGCGCAATGGCAATCTCTAATTGCATAACAGATGTAATTGAAAAAATGAATGAAGAAATGGAAGAAGTTACAGAAAAGGAATAAATATGAAAGATGATGAAATTGAAAATGAAATAAAGAATCTTCTTTCTAAAAAAGATTTTAAAAAATTAAACATCTCAAAAGTTTCCGATTGGCTTGTTAAAAACGAAAAAGTTATAGGTATTGATATTTCAAATTTTAAACATCAAATTACAACAGATTTTATAAAACATGTATTAAAAAATCATTCAGATGAAAAAGCAGAAAAAGCACGTGGAAATGTCCCATTAAAACAAGATGATTTTATACATATTAAAGATATTTTTGAAAACCCTAATTTAGTTGTTTATGGACTTCGCAGAAAAAATGAAGACATGATTGTATATACAAAAAAACTTGATGATGGAACTAGCGTTTATTTTGAAGAAATTTTATCAAGCAAAAAAAATCAAGCGTTGCGAAGTAAGACAATGTATAAATTAAATGGAGAAATAACAGAAAAGAAATTATCTCTAATATTAAAAAGCAATAAACAAAATGATTGTTCAAAAATAATTATAGCCCTCGGGGAGGCGGCAATTTCCTCGGTCTATCATTCAAAACAGAATGATGTCGGTAGCCAACTCCAACGTCCCACAGGCTATAGAACAACTATAAAGCAACAAACCGAAATTGTCAAACAAGAAAAAACATCACTTCAAATAACAAGGAATAATGAAATGGAAAACGAAGAA
>CAZJOU010000003.1:6111-27958 GCA_964547685.1 uncultured Treponema sp.
GAAGAATTAAAAGAACTTATAAAAGGTGTAAAAGATGCAATAAATGAATCTCATGCAATAGGTGATAATTTAAGAGGCTATTTATATACAACCAACAGAGACCTTTCAGATAAACTTGATTCATCATTTGATTCTTTAGAGACAGAAAAAATATTTATACATGATATTGCCTATAAAAATGAAGAAGAAGTTTTTAGCGAATGGAATGAAACTTTTGAAAATTATAAAAATAAAAGAAATAACATTTCAAATTCACTTCCTGCTGACGACAACATTGAAAACTATACATATCTGCAAGACACACTGATAACAGATGCAACAAAAAACTCTTTGTCAATGCAAGAAGAAGTTTTTTCAAAGAGAATTCAAAATGTACTTGATTCTGAGAATTTAAAAACTGAAAACAAAACTGCGAACGAGATAGGTTACGTGTCTGATGATTTTGCAAACCTTGCTAGTCAATATGGATATGATATTAAAAACTATAAGCATACTGTAGATAATTTTTTTATTAATCATGCTAAGAAAAATCATGGAAATAATACTGCAGAAGTAAATCGCGGCAACATTGCAATTACTGAAGATGATATTAAGAATATTCCGTCTATTTATAATCATCCTGATTATATAATTTTTGGAACAAAAACTAAAACTGGAAATAAAGCAATTGTTTATGTAAAAAATATTGGAAATGCAACTGTATTTGTAGAAGATGTTCGAAAAGGAAAAAAGGAATTAGCAGCACAAACTTTATACAAGAGAGCCAGAACGTTCGATGACCTTACAAAAGAAAAAGCCGCCGAACTCTACGTCCATAACGACCCTGACTCGATAACAATCGTAGACACAAAAAAAGAATTTGTCAATAAAAAAGACTGGGCGTTACTAAATCCGACTGAAACTGTCAAATCAGAATCTAACACACAAACAATTCCAGAAAACACAGTTGACTTAACAGAAGCATTTGACGGCAAACTTAAAAATCAAGCGGAAATTGCAAAATACATAAAGTCCATTTCAGATGAAGTTTTTGTAACTTACGACAACTATAAAATTGGAATTTTACCAAAAGATTCAAAACATATTGTCTACACAAACGGAACTCCGTATCGTAGCCAGAAAGTGCGAATGAATAACTATCTTGTAAATCTTGAAAAAGTTTTAGCAAACGCAAAATTAAAAGGTATTTCTGATGCAAAAGATAAAAAAGATGTTAAAGAGTTTTATTATTTTGAAGTTCCTATAAAAGTAGGTAACGGACTTTACACAGTTCAGTTTGACTGCAAAAAAAATAGCGATGTTGTTATTGCGAAAGAACAAAGTTCTAACAAGTTGACAGATAACAATACCGCTGAAATAAATCCTAAAGAAATCCTTGAAATAAATCAAGTAGATTGCTATTTGTATAATTTAAAAGAACGCGTTGTTACAAGAGATTTAAATAAAAGTATTCAAATGGAATCTAACACGCAAACACTTCCGCAAGGAATGCACAGTTTAGCAAATGCAATGAAAATTGTAAAAGCGCGCGAAGAAGTTTTTGACAATGAAGTTAATAAAGAATCAACAGAAGAAAAGAAAGATGTAAATAAAAAAGAAAAAGTTGATATTGTAAAAAAAGGTGCATTGGATTTTCTTAATGCTGTAAAAAATGGAACAGCACCTTTTTTGAATAAATCTAACGAAGACATTGGAATAATAACTATAAAACCGCCACTTGTTCTAAATTCTAATACAGGGTTACCGTTTAGCGGTTCTTCTCAATTACTTGCGCAAATTTATTATGAAAAACAAAAAATGGAAGGCGAAATTGTAACAAGTTTTGCTGGTGCAAAAAATGCCGGAACAGAAATTGTAAAAAACGAACTTGCAAAGAAAAACTTTGTTCTTTCAGACACAAGCCTTCTTTCTGAAGAAAATAAAGTTCTAAAAACGCGCTATTTTATGCCAGAAGCGTGTCGTGAACCAGAAAAAATATATGCTTATACGCTTTCAAAACAACGACCACAAAAAATAAATGAATACAGAGATTTAATTCGCCATTTTGAAAATGTTCCGAACGGACAAAAAGAAATTGCAGATTTTAGAATAAAAATTGCGGAAGAACACTTAAAAGAATTGCGCGTAAAGTTTTCTAGCAAAGAAGAACAAGGTTTGTCGCTAGAACAAATTTCAGAACGAAAAGATTTTATAAAAAATTACTTTGAAAAACTTCCGGAAAAAGTGCGCGACATAGAAAAAAGTGTTTTTGAAAATACATTTGGAATAAGCATTGATATTGAAAAAGATTATAGCGGAAAAAATATTCCGGAAAAAACAAAAAAACAAATGGAACAAAAATTAAGCGATTTTATTGTAAAAAACAGTATGTCGGAAAACAAACTTGCTGCACTTTCTAAAGATGAATACAAAGAACAATTAAAAAATCAAAAAGAAATGGGAAATAACGTAGAAATTAAAGCAGTAGGAATAAAAGAACCAGAAATTTATTTAGGAAAATATTTAGCGGCGTGTCAATCTAATGCAAAATTTATTACAGATGAGGAAACCATAAACGCTGTTCAAAAAAATCTTGAAGAAAAACTTAAATCTAATTTTAGATTTGAAAAATACGAAATCCTAAAAGAAATAGGGCAACAAGCAGAACAGATTTCTAAAGAAACAACAAAAACTCTTTCTTTTGAAAAAGCCCATTCCAATAAAAAATCAAACAATCTAGTTATTGCAAAGGCGCAAAAAATTGCTCCGATTGGAATGGGCAAATAGAAATAAAAAAGGAGATTTTTATGAAAAAAATTATGCAAAAATTAGCAATTTTTATATTTTTAGGTTTTCTTTTTGTTTCTTGCGGAAAAGAATCAGAAAGTCATACTAGTGAAAATAAAAAAACTGAACAACTTTATAGTGCAAAAATAATAGCAGTTGTAGACGGCGACACTGTAAAAATTCAATTTGAAAAAGAAAAACCGGAAGGTTGTTCTAAAAAAGAAACCGTTAGACTTATTGGCGTAAATACACCAGAACTTAATTTGTATAAAGAAGAAGAACCAGAATATTTTGCGCGCGAAGCATACGAATACACAAATAATTACTACAAAGAGAATGTAAAAATTCAACTTGATGATGTAAGTGCAACAAGAGATAGATACGATAGACTTTTGGCTTACGTGTGGCTTTGTAACTCTACAATGCTAAACAAAAACTTAATAGAAGACGGTTATGGACGTTATTATAGTGCTTTTTTGTTCAATGAAAATTATATGAACGAATTTTTTAATGCAGAATTGCTTGCAATTCAAGAAAAAAAAGGAATGTGGGGAGAAGTAAAATGATAAAGAACGAAAATTTTCTTCATATTTGTGGCTGGATGATAAATGAACTGCAATTAAAAGGCAATGAATTAATTATTTATGCTGCAATTCACGGATTTTCGCAAG
Organism: uncultured Treponema sp.; assembly: GCA_964547685.1. Classification (GTDB taxonomy): domain Bacteria; phylum Spirochaetota; class Spirochaetia; order Treponematales; family Treponemataceae; genus Treponema_D. Next base: position 9,549 of record CAZJOU010000003.1, read on the forward strand.
ACGGAAAAAGCGACTATCACGGTGGATTAAATTATCTAGAAGAATGGACTAACTCTACAAAGCAAGGCGTAATAAAAAGTTTAAAATCGCTAGTAGAAAAAGGACTTATTGTAAAAAAAATAGAAACGCTTTCTAATAACGTTCGCTTTTGTAGATATTGGACTGCAAAATCAAGGGCGGATAATGCAGAAAATTTTGAAAAATCAAACGAAGAAAAAACAGAAACAGAAGAAACTAGGTCAACTAAGTTTACCACTGTACAAGAAAATAGCGGTAAACAAAGTTTACTAGGTGGTAAACAAAGTTTAATGGGTGGTAAACAAAGTTTACCCAATAATATATTAAATAATAATAAATTTAAAAATCTATCTTCTTCTGAAATTATTGAAAATATAAAAAACAAACAAACAGAAAAAGAAAATTTAGAAAAAGAAACAAAAAATGATGAAGAAGATTTAGAAAAAAACACAGAAGAAAGACAGAAAGATATTTTTAATGTCTTAAAACAATTATTTGGAAGCACAGAACTGTTTACAAAAGATTTTGTTCCAAAACTTTCTGAACTTTGCAAAGAACGAAATTTAGAACCAAAAGATTATGTAACTTGGACTTATGAACATTTGCAAAAAAAACAAGTTCAAAATTTTACAGGATATTTTTTTAAGACAATATTAAGCGAATCTAACATTTCTTTGTATTTATTTGAAAAAACTCAAAGTTCCGTAAAAGAAAATGAATCTGAACAGAAAAAAGAACCGCCGAAGACAAAATGCAAGGTTTGCGGCGCAGAACATTTACTTTATGCAGATTGTCCTATTTGCGGTTTAGGTTTTTCTGAACGTGAAGACAGTCAAAGAATTAGTTTTTACAAAAAAAGATATTTGCTTCCAGCTGCAAAAAGAAATGCAATGGACAAAGAAATTCAAGAAATGCGAAATAAGAGCAATATTTCCGTTTGGAGCGCAGAAAAAAACAAAATCTATAAAAAATATGGAGTTATCTAGGAATGGAAAATAAAACAGACGAAGAAAAATATTCGGAAACATTGCAAGACTTAAGCAAAACAGCAGAACGCACAAGTAAAAATATAAATTATTCACTCGAAATTCTTGTGGATAACCTTGAAACAAAAGTGCAAAAAATAAAACTTATGTCAAATCAAGCCGTTTATGCAATTCAAGAAATTTCGGTAAAAACGAAATTAAAAATAATTGTGTTCGGCGTTGGAATGTTTTTTGCTGGAGTTTTTACAACTTGCGGACTTTATAACATTTTTGTAGACAACATAATGAACAGATATTTGCACAAAACCATAGAAACTTTGGCAGAAAAACCAGTAAAAGAAGCAAAAATAAAGGCAGCTAAAATTGTTCGCGATGCAAATATAAAAGCAGACGGAATGTTAAAAGAAGCGAAAAAATATTCAGATACGGAGGAATAAAATGGCAACTACAGAAAGAAAAACAACCGTAAGATTTGATTTAGAAACATTTTCTCAACTAGAAACAAAAGCAAAAACAAAAAAAACAACAGTTCCGCGTCTTATTTCGCAATATGTAAAAAAATCTTTAGAAAACGATTTAGAAATTCAAAACGAACTTGTTTCTACGCTAGGAAATTTTAAGAACGAAATTTTAAATGCAAAACGCGAAGTTAGAGTTCTTTCTAGTATGTTTACTTATTGGCTTAGATTTTACTTTACGCTTTCTGCACAAGATTTTGAGACTTTGCCAGAAGGTGCAGCAAGAAGAATTGCTTTTCAAGACGGAGACATAAGACGCGACAAGTTTATTGCAATGTTTAGAAAAAGCAAAGAAAACCAAATTTCGCTTGTAGAACAACTTTATGAAGATGCAAAAAAAGAAGAAAAAGAGGGAACTTTAACAACGCAAGAGGAAGTTTTGTAGGCAATGAATCAAGAAAATGCGGAGGAATTAAAGAAAAAACGAATGTTGGACAATCTTCTTTCAGATGATATGAAAGAAATTGTTCCATTTTTAGAAGAACCTACAGTAACAGATATTGCTGTAGTAGATTCGGGAGAAATAATTGTAACACGATTTGATAAAGGAAAAGAATTTACAGGAAAGTTTTTGCCAGATTATATGACGGAACGAATTATAAAAGCAGCTGCAGCAATTCACGATATAAATCTTGATTCGCTTTCTGGCTTTCCTGTTTTGGAAACTGTAATTCCAAAGTATAACGCACGCCTTACAGGTCTTATGAAAGTAACGCAACGAAGCGAAATACAAATAAGAAAACCACCGGCTAACGTTTACACATTGGAACAATATTTAGAACACGGACAAATGAATAAAGGAGAATACGACCAAATAATAAACGCAATAAATGAAAACAAAAACATAATCGTTTCTGGTTCAACTGGAAGCGGAAAAACAACTTTAACAAATGCAATTTTGCAAAAAATGACGGAAATTACGCCAGACGACAATTTTTATATTGTAGAAGACACGCCAGAACTTCAATGTAAAGCACGAATGAAAACAATGCTTTGCGTTCCTAAAGAATTTGCTTGGAAAGCAGTTGAAGAATCTTTGCGTTTTACTCCGCAGCGCGTAATTTTCGGGGAGGTAAGAAGAGCAAACGTAATGCAAGAATTAATTGATGCGTGGCGCACAACTCCACACGGCGGAGTAAGTACTTTTCACGCAATTAATGGCGCTTCAACCTTAATGCGAATTAAAGGTATGTTGCAAAAAGATGATCCAGAAACAGCAAATCATTTAAGCGAAATTATACAAGTTGTAGTTCATCTTAAGCGCGACAAAAATGGTGTGCATGTAGACGAAATAATGAACGTAAAAGAAGAAACGGACACATTTATTTCTGAACTTGCCGCAAATAATCTTTTGTAAAAGGAGTTTCTTTAATGAACAAAAAAATGGAAAAGTTTTTAACTTTTTTTAAGAAAAACAAAAACTTTATTGTAATGCTTTTATGCACTTTTTTAGCAATGTCGCAAACTTTTGCGGATAGCGATTTAGGCGTTTTTGATAGCGTTGGAAACAAACTTCTAACGGTTTTAACTTCAACAGGACTAAAAGCTGCGCTTGCAATTATGTTAGCCGGTTGTTTTGGTGGAATTGCTTGGGGAAAACTAAAAGGTCAAGACGGAATAGTTTCTACTTTAGTTCCTGTATTTTTCGGAATTGCCGGAATTTTAGGTTCTGTAAGTTTAATTACTTGGATTTACGACGGCGTTACAGTAGGAAGTTTTTAGTTAATACAAAAGAACGAAAAGTGCAAAGGCAAACCTAAAAGTTTCATTGCACTTTTTAAAAAATATTTATGGAGTTTTTATGACAGATTTAAATGCTTTTTCTATGACAGGACGAATTGCAGGCGAAACAAAATATTCTTCTACAAAAAACGGAACAGCAACGCTTTCTTTTAGTCTTGCCGTAAATCGCGACAAAAAAGTAAATGAACAATGGGAACAAGAAGCAGCATTCTTTTATCTTACTGTTTACGGAAACAGAGCAACTGGACTTTATAAAGTTTTAACAAAAGGAATGAAAATTGGCGTTCAAGGACATCTTTGGCAAGACACTTGGACTGACAAAAATGGAGAAAAACAATATAGAACAGTCTTTTGCGTAGAAAACCTTGCACTTTTAGGTTCGTCAAAAAATAAACAAGAATCAAATGAAGAAGCGCAAGTAAATCAAATGCCAAAACAAATTACAGAAGAAGAAAATAATACAGATTTTAAAGTTTTTACAGAAGATTTAGGAAACGAAATTTTTTAAGGAAAAAGAATGAAGAAGCAGATTTTTGAAAAAGAAACAAAAAGTCCTTTGGAAATTTACGAAGAATTTTGCCATAAGGATTTAATGCGCGAAAAAAAATTTAAGATTTTCGCTTGGGCAAGTTGCGCCGGATTTATAATTTCGCTTTTAATTTGTTTTTATGCAGTAAATCTTCCTAAACAAGTTCCGCTTGTAATTACTGTAAGCGATTGGGGCGAAGCAAAATATGTAGGAAATATTTCTCGCTTAAATTACCAAGGATTAAAAGTTCCAGCGATTGCAATTGAATATCAAATAAGAAAATTTGTTTCAAATTTTTTTGAGATTCCTGGCGATTCTGCAGTATTAAAAAAGAATTTACGCGACTGTTACGCTTCTGTAGATTCTGCAACTGCAGAAAAACTTTCTAATATTTTGCGCGAAGATAATCCATTAAAGAATGTAGGAAAAACTTTTAGAACAATAGAAATAGAAAGTGTTTTAAAACTTACAGATTCTAGTTATCAAGCGGATTTTGTTATAAGCGACAAAGATAAAGCGCAAAGCCGTGTAAATAAAAGACGATACAGAGGAATTATAACCATAAAACTTTTAGAACCGGCAAAAGACGATATGATTTTAAATCCGCTTGGAATATACATAACAGACTTTGAATTTAAAGAAATAAAAAAATAAAAATGGAGAAATAAAATGAAAAAAACTATTGCTATTGTATTTTTAAGTTTCGCTTTTTTTAGCGGTTGCAAAACTATTGATGTAGAAAAAGAACGCACAAATACATTTGAACAAGTAAAAGACGAAAAACTTGTAGAAGACGGCGAACTTACAGACGATGAATATATAACACAACAAAAATTAAAAGAAAATGATGTAGAAAGTGCAGTTGTTTTTCTTGCGCCTCCAGAAATGATTTACGGACAACCTTCTGAAGAAGAACAAGAATTAGAAGGCGGTGAAGCATTAAAACAACACTTAAAAGACATTACAGAACTTCCTAAATATTCGCAAGTTCAAAATAGACTAAAAGCTTGGTATTACAAAAAAGGACACGTTTACCAACTTCATTGTCAAACTTATCATACAACAGTAATTCAACTTGAACCTGGCGAACAATTAAAAGAATCGCCATATTTAAGCGAAACAGAAGTTTGGCGATTAAGTTACGGACAAGGAATTGTAAATGGATTAGACACAATTTTTTTAATGCTAAAACCAGATTATGGCGGTCTTACTTCAACTTTAACGCTTATAACAGACAAACGTATTTATATGATAGAACTAAAAAGTTACAAAGATCATTATATGCCGTTTGTAAGTTGGGTTTATCCAAACTATGAAGATACAAGAAGCGCATTTACAAAATGGGAAAACGATAAAAAACTAGTAGAAGAATTTTCTGGAATGAATGCAGAAAATCTTTCTTTTGATTATAAAATACGTCATTCAATAAGAAATAAGCCGGCTTGGACGCCAGTTTTAGTTTATGATGACGGACAAAAAACGTATATCGTTTTAGATAAAAAAAGCCTTAATATGACAATTCCAACAATTTTTAAGAAAAATCGCGAAATTGTAAATAAAGAAGTAAGAAAAAATATCATTGTAATAAATGAACTTATAGAAAAAGTTACGCTTAGAAGCGGAAAACAAAAAGTTACTGTTATTAAGAAAAAATCAAAGATGTAGGAGAAAGTTATGGACGAAGAAAAAAATTACAAAGAACTTACAGAAGATGATTTTAACGATGATGATTTTTTTAACAACTCAGATGAAACAGAAGATTTAGAAAATCAAAATAAAGAAAATAATAATGATTTTTCTGATGATAATTTGGAAGATTATAATAAATCTGAAAATAAAGAAGATAAAGATAAAGATACTGTAAAAGAAACAAAAGAAGATGAAGACGATGAAAAAGATATTCTAAAAGCAGAAGAATCTAAAAAATCGAATCCAGAAGAAAATAAAGCGTCTTTTTTAAACAGAAATATGCTTTTTGTTTCAGTTGGAAGCATTTTTATTATCTTTATGTTTTTTTGCGTTTTTATTCTTCCGAACATAACAAAACGAAAATCTGCAGAAAATAACGAATTAGATAAAGCAGGAAAAGTTTTTATTCCAGATGAATATGAGGAAGACGAACTTACAGATGATGAAAATAGCGAAAAACCAGATTTTAAAGATGGAAACAGTTATTTAGATTCTTTAGATAGCGAAAAAACTTCTATTCCTGGTTTAGATAGTATGGGAACTGCACCTGTAGAAGTTCCAACAAAAATGGGACCAGTACAAAGTACAGGTGGCAGTTCAACATCTTCTAATTATCCGCAAAATACAAACAGAAACGAACTTCAAAAAGCAATGCAGCACATACCTTTTGAACCATATTCGCAAAATAACTCTTTAGTAAATTCTAGTACAAGCGCAAATAATAGCGCAAGTAGCGCACAAAACGCATATTCAAATTATATGGCTTCTAAATACGGTTCTGGGTCTTATACGCCGACTGCATTGCAGTCAAATTTAAGTTCATATCTTGCTATGCAAAACGGCTCTAATTACGAACGACAAAATAATCAAAGTGGCAAAGAACAGTTTATGAATAAAAATGCCGGAAACGGTGGAAATTATCAATGGAATAGCGAATTTTCTTTATGGAAAGGAACTGTAATTCCGGCAGTTTTAGACACAGGAATAAATACAGACTTGCCAGGAAGTCTAAAAGCAACTGTAACAACAAATATTTATTCAAGTAACAACGGAAAATACATTCTTATTCCGCAAGGTTCTGTGCTTACAGGCGAATACAATAGCACAATAAGTTACGGACAAGCTAGAGTTCAAATTGTATGGAACACATTAATTAGACCAGATGGCCTAGAAGTAAATCTTGGAAGTATGAACGGAATAGATGCGTACGGATTTAGTGGAGCAAAAGGACATAGAACAGAACATCCGTTTGAATATCTAAAGGCAATGGGATTAATAGCAATGTTTTCTATTTTAGACACAAAAGCGGCAAATACAATAGATTCGCAAGGAAATACTTATGCGCAAAATGCTTTAAGCGATGCATATTCTGCAGGACAAAAACTTAACGAAAAAATTGTAGATAGAGCACTTGATATTCAGCCAACAATAAAAATTAAAAGCGGAACAGAAATTAAACTTATAACAAATCTTACAATGGATTTACCACCTATTGAACCTTACAAAGTTGAACAAAAATACGTAAGAAATTAAAAGGAAGCAAACAGAAATGTCAAAAAAAGATTATAAAAAATCAAATCCAGGAACGCATGGGCTTGGCTTTTCTTGGAATGTTTTAAGAACAGTTATTGTAATTTTTCTTTTTATTGCCGGTATTATCGCTGCAACACAAGATTTTGCGTATGCAATGAATGGCGACCATAGAATTGTAAACACTCCGCTTTTTAAACTTGGAAAATGGTGGATTTACAATCCAGTATTTTTTATACTTTCGTTTTTTAAGTATTTTGGCTATGAAAAATTTCAACCTTATTATTGGCATTCAATGGCGTATTTCCTAACTTTTACAGGAATTGCTTTTTCTGTAGCGGTTATATGGACAATTGTAACGGCAATAATAATAAAAACTAAAGGAACGCAAAACGGAACTGCAAGAATGGCAACTTTAAGCGATTTGCACAAAAACGGACTTCTTGCACCAGACGGAATTATGATTGGAATGACAGAAGACGCGCTTGTTACTTTTTCTAAAAAAGAAGATGGCTCTTTAAAACTTCATCAATATAAAAATGGAACTTATATTTGCCACCCAGGAAAACAACACACTTTAATTGCTGCTCCTCCAGGAAGTGGAAAAAACGTAGGCATTATAATTCCATCTCTTTTGTCATATCCACATTCAGTTGTTGTAAACGACCCAAAAGGCGAAAATTATATGGCAACTGCAGGTTACAGAAGAACTTTTTCACACGTAGTAAAATTTGACCCATGCAGTTTTAATACTGTTCGCTTTAACTTTGTAAAAGCAATTCGCGATGGAGATGAAAACGCATTCAGAGACGCTTCTTTAATTGCAAATGTTTTAGTAACGCCCGCAAATTCTAAATCTAGCCAAGATTCTACAAGCCAATATTTTAATGAAATGGCTCAAGATGCGCTTACTGCAGCACTTTTACATATAAGATTTTCTAATTATTCAGAAAAATCACTTCCTGGTCTTTTGCACTTTTTTTCAAATTCAGATGTAGAAGAACTTTGCCAAACAATGATAACAAGCAAACATTATTTTGAAATTACAGAACAAATGTACAAAAGAAATTCTGCATATTATAAATCTATTCATAAGAATATTGGCGATAAAATAGAAGCACAAGATATTCACGAAAAAGTTGTTTCTGGAGCAAAAAGACTTTTAAACACAAGAGCAGAAGAAAGACAAACTGGAATTAAAACAATTTTTGGAAAATTGCAACTTTTTGACGATCCTGTTTTAGCAAATGCTACAAGCGATTCGGACTTTGAAATAGAAGATTTTATAACTTCTGAAAAACCAATTTCGCTATATTTAGTTGTTCAAACAAGCGATATGAAACGCATAGCACCAGTTTTTAGACTTTTAATTTCGTTTATGATGCGCAAATTTACAGAAGGCGAAGCAATTTATGGCGCAACAAGGCTAAAAAATGACGTTAATTTTATTTTAGACGAATTTCCAGTTCTTGGTCGCCTTGATGAAGTTGCGCAAACAATGGCAGTTTCGCGCGGTTACGGAGTTTTCTTTACAATAGTTTGCCAAACAATTCGGCAAATAGAAGATGTTTATGGTGCAAACCAACCTTTTTTTGATTTATGTCCAGTTTTAGCAGTTTTTGCGCCCGGAAATATTAAAGACGCAGAAATATTTAGCAAGTTTATTGGGCAAGAATCTATACAGAGCGAACAAATAAGCCATTCTGGAATGATAGATATTACAACAACAAAGAATATCAACTTTTCTGACCGCGATTCTGGAAGAAATCTTTTAGATGCTGCAGATATAAAAAGAATTCCAGGAAACAGAGGACTTTTGTTTAGCCACGGAATGCAACCTTATATATTTAAGAAAATTGTTTATTACGATGACAAAAGATTTAAGCAAAAAGTAAATCTTCCTGTTCCAAAAGATATAAAAGAACTTAATTCAGAAGCAGCAGGACTTCCTAGCATAAAAAAAATTAAAAAAGATATTGAAAAGCGAAAAAAAATAAGAGAAAACGCTAATTCAAATTCTAGTTCCACTGATGAAAAAACATTATGTGTTGCAGAAGAGGATTTCTCTATGTCGCAAAAACTTATTTATCTTTCGTATTATCAAGCAAAAATAGCAAAAGAACAAAAAGAAGAAGCCGAAGCCGAAGCAAAATCAAGCGGAACAAGCCACATTAATCTTGCAGAATCCATAGCAGCAGATAAAGAACAAGAAGCAAACGAATTAGCAGAACGAGCTTTGCAAACTGAAATAGATATTTCGGAAGAAACATTCTAAAAATCAAATAAAAACGGAGGTTTTAGTATGGAAGATTATGAAGATTATTCAAAACCAGTTCACGTTTCATTAATGGAAAAGAAACTGTTTTTTGGAATTGGTGAAAAAGCGTTCTATATAATAGGTTTTATAACGCTAATTATATGCGCGCTTACAAACATTTACGCTATTGTAATTGGAATTGCAGGTATTTTTATTTGCAGAATTATTTGTAAAAAAGATCCTATGACAATAGATTTTGCGCTAGAAAATCTTATGCAAAAAGATATTTACGAGGGTTAAAAATGTTATTTGAACAACTTAATTTTAAGCCGTATCACAGAGTTGAATCAAAACTAAGTTCAATTTGTCCATGGCGACTTTTTGCCGAAAACGGAATTTGCTACTTAAAAGGGGACGCGCTAATGTGCGCTTATGAATTTATTGCGCCAGATTTAGGTTCTTCTAGTATGCGAAAAATAAATGCGCTTTCAAATCTTTTTAATAATGCAATAATACAACTTGGCGAAAATTGGACCGTTCAGTTTGAACTACAAAGACGCATAGATAAAAATTATCCTACTTCTGATTATGATAATCTTACAGCGTTTCTTGTTGCACGCGACAGAGAAATGAATTATTTGTACGGAAGCACACATTTTATAAACCGCTACTTTTTAATTTTTACGTATAAAATGCCAAAAATGGCGGAAATGAAAGTTTCTTCATTATTCTTTAAGAAAAAAGATGGAACAAGAACAGAAACAAACGAAAAAGAAATTATAGAAAAAGAAATACGCTATTTTAAAAGTTCTACAAGTAAAACTGCCGGCGTTCTAAAAAGTGCTATGGAAATAAAAATGTTAGATTCATCTGAATTAGCCAGTTTTATGCATTCTTCTGTTTCTTTTAATTGGTATAAAATGAAAGTTCCAAATTTTCAACGTTCACTTTTTATAGACAGAATAATTACAGATGAAACGCTAGAAAATTCAATTCCGTTAAAACTTGGAAAAAATTACGCTTCTATAATTGCAGTAAATTCTTTTCCTGGTGCAACAGTTCCTGCAATGTTTGACGAACTAAATAAAGCAAATTGCGAACTTAGATGGAGCACAAGATTTATGTGCTATTCAAAGCAAACTGCACTAAAAAAAATAAAGAAAAAGGGCGAATCATACCACGGAAGTGTAACAAGCATTGCTCAAATGGCAATTAATTCGGCAACTCATACAACTGGCGGAGGAACAGAAAACAGAGCGGCTTTAGCGCAAGAAGATGACGCATTAAATGCTAGCGTTGAACTTACAATGGATAACGAAGGCTACGGCGATTATTGTTCTAACATAATGGTTTGGGACAAAGATATAAAAATTGTAAAAAGCAAAGCAGAATATATTTCCGAACTTGTAACAAGCACAGGATTTTCTTGTAAAGAAGAAACTGTAAATCTTTTACAAGCATTTCTTTCTATGCAACCGGGAAATATTTACGCTAATAAACGTGAACTTTTTGTTTCTTCAAGTAACACAAGCCACATAATTCCAATAAGTTCAATTTGGTCTGGTTTAAGAGAAAATCCATTTATGCAAAAAGTTTCTGGAAATAGCGCGCCTTTAGTTGTTTGCGAAACAGATTTTAAAATGCCGTTTTTCTTAAATCTTCACGTTGGACAAGTAGGACATACTTTTATTGGCGGACAGACAGGTGCAGGAAAATCGACACTTTTAGGCTTATTAGAAATATGTTGGCGACAATATAAAAACGGAAAAGTTATAATTTTTGATAAAGGACGTTCTGCAAGAAATCTTACAATTTGCACTGGAGGTTTATATCTTGAACCAGGACGTGATAAAAATATTACTTTTCAACCTTTAAGAGAATTAGAAACTCCACAAGATTTAAGATGGGCAAGCGAATTTATTCAAATTTTGCTTGTTGAACAAAAAGTAGAAGTAAACGCTGCAATTCGCGCTTCTATATTTAATACGCTAAAACTTTTGCAAACAAAAAGTCCAGAAACACGCGACTTAACGTCATTTTGGCAATATTCAGATTATCAAGATCCACAAACTGGAAGAAATATTATTCAAGATGCGCTTGGACCTTATATTTTAGGCGGAGAATATGGAAGTCTTTTTGACGCAAGAAGCACAAATATTTTGTGGGGCGAAAAATGGACAATGATAGAAATGGGAAGTTTAATGGCACTTTCTAGTGCTGCAGTAACGCCAGCGTTATCATTTTTGCTACATCAATGCGAAAAGCAATTTGATGGTTCTCCAGTTATGCTTATTCTTGATGAAGCGCATACGTTTTTTCAGAACGAAATATTTGCAAAAGAAATTGCAGTGTGGTTAAAAACGTTACGAAAATTAAATGTTTCGGTAATATTTGCAACACAGGAAATAGAAGACGTTTTAAAAAGTTCTATTGCACATACTTTAGTTTCGCAGTGTCCTACAAAAATCTATCTTGCAGACGAAAACGCAGAAACTCCGCTTTCGCAAGAAGGTTATAGACAATTTGGTCTAGAAGATTCAGAAATACATTTGCTTGCGCAAAAAATGCAAAAGCAACGCGATTATTATTACAAATCTTCTTTAGGTCGCCGCAAATTTCAACTTGGACTAGACGCTTTGCAACTTGCAATAATTACAACAGAAACAACGGACCAGCCTTTGCTAGACAAAATAGAAGAAAAGTATGGACGCAACACTGGAAAAGAACTTGTAAAAGAAGTTCTTAATGCAAAACAAATAGAATACAAATATTTATTGGAGGAATAATATGAAAAAGAAAAGAAAACTTTTTGTAGTTTGTGCAATTTTTATTTGCCTTTCTACAAAAATATTTGCAAGTGGTTATCCTGTTTTTGACGCTGCCAACTGGCTTGCAGCAATTGATAGGTTTTATCAAGGTTACGACCAAATTATGAACACGATACAAATAATTGAACAAAACTATCAACAAATTCAGCAAGCAATTGAACAAGCAAAAAGTTGGAGTTTTGAAGATTTGGATTTTAATGACGGAAATTTTTTAGAAAATATGGATATTCGCGATGAAATTCAAGATGCAACAAAACAAGTAAATAGGCAATTAAACAATGTTCGTAAAATGCGTGATACATTCTGTAATGAGAATATGACAATAGGAAATAAAACTTTTTCTATGAAAGACTTAGCAGGACTTGGCGAAGAAGGCAAAGGTCTTATTGACATTGCAAAAGAAGCCATAAATATGGAAAAAAACGATTTTAAGGAAGCGTATAAAAGCCTTACAACTGAACTTTCTGATGATGAAAAAAAAGCAATTTGGTCAAAATATGGCTTAAGTCCGCAAAACTTTCTTATGGTGCAAGATGCCGATAAAAAATTTAGAGAACAAGCAAAAGCTGTTATGACCGAAGCTCACGAAGAAGTACAACAAATGCGAGAAACTCAAAGAACAACAAGAGCAAATGCAATTGTAAAAAAAATATTTGATAGTAGCGAAGATCTTACAGAAAAAGAAATTGCACAAGCGGAAATGCTTTTACAACAACTGCAAGGCGAACAACTTACGCAGTTTCAGCAAGCAGTAGAAAATTCTTTTGCATATCTTGCTTGGAAAGATAGGCGCGATGAACAACTTGCAAAAGCACAAGAAGAACAGTTTAGAGACAGAGCAGAAAGAACAATAGAACGCGATGAAGGCTTTATTGCTTTCTAGTAGAAAAAAATTAAACAAAAATTTAAACTAAATAAAAAACGAAAACAAAAAGTTTTCAAAAAGGAGCAAGCCGTACCAAGAATTTAATTTATTTAATGCGGAAAGTTTCCGCTGTTACAATGTTGATATTTTCAACTTTTATTATTGCTTCATGCGATTTTTTTGCAGACGGCAATTTAGATGACGATGAAGAAACATCAATAAATTCAATAAAACTTTCAGCAAGTTCAATAACGCTAGAAGCAGGCGGAATTTCTTACATTGCATATTCTGTAAGTCCAACTGGAACAGACATTACACCAGATTGGAGTTACGATAATTCAATAATAGAAGTTTCTCCGCAATCAAGTGGTGCAGTTTTAAAAGGATTAAAAGAAGGCGAAACTTCAATTACAGTTTCCTACAAAAAGAAAAGCGCAACCGCTATTGTAAAAGTTTCTGGCTATGCAGACACATATTTAGACACAACCGAACCGTACATTTATTCAAATACACAAGTTATAAATATGGAACCAGGCGACACAGAACAAGTTTCTGTTTCTCTTTATAACGGAAGTGCTGCAGATATAGACGGTTACAGTTGGACAATAGACACGCCATCAACTGCAACATTACAACCAACTGGTCAATACTGTAAAATTGTTGCAAAAAGCACAGGTTATGCGCGTATAAAAGTTACACACACAAAAGCAAGCGAACCATATTACATTGGAATTTACGTTTTTGAAGATTTAACTAAAGCAACTTACATAACAACAAAATATAATCTTTCAACTTTGCATGTAAAAGACGGCGACAAAACAATTTCTGTAGATTTGCAGAATCCAAAAACAGAAGATTACAAATCTCTTTTTAGTTGGGAAATTACAGACGGAACAGATTATATTTCTATAACGCCAAATGGAAACGAATGTATTATTTCGCCTTTAAAATCTGGTGTATCAACTTTAAAAATAAAACATTCGCAAGCGCAATATCCACTAGAAATAAAAATCCGTACAGTAGAAATTGTAGAAAATGTTTATATTGAACCTAGTGAAACACAAGTAAATCTTTCTGGCACTGGCGAAAATACAAAAACAATTACAATGAAACTAAACGGAATTAAAGAAGGCGAATATTCCGATGACGAATTTGTTTACGAAGTAAGCCAAGATGACGAAATAATAAATTATAGTTCTTTTTCAAACCAAATTGTTGTTACTGGCGTTCATAACGGAGCAGCACAAATTTATGTTTCTCACCCTTGTAGCCAAAAGAAAAGACAGATTTTAGTAATTTGCGAAAATCAAATTGCAGATGCAGTCGATTCGAGTATAACAATAAACACAACACAAGATTTTATAAAAACAAAAGTTGGCGCAGAAGAAACTAATTTACGAATAACGCTAGAAGGTGGAAATGACGGCGATGAAAACCGCTTTACTTGGAGCGTAAAACAAAATCCATTAAGCGGAACACAAGATGTAATAGAAGTTTCTACTACAAATGGAACAGTAGAAAGCGCAAGAATGGCAAGTGCTTCTTATGCGTTTGCAAACGCTTACATAAAGCCAGTTTCCGAAGGAACTGCAACAATTACAATTTCACATCCAAGAAGTTACTACACACGCGAAGTTTTAGTAAAAGTTCTTTCTAAAGACGCAATTTTGGAACAACAATATTACTTTACAGGCGCAGGAATTCTTAAATTTCTTAATTCAGAAACAACAGATTATTCTGTAAAGCTTGTAGGTGCAAAAGAATCCGAAAAAAGCGGAATAAAATGGGAAACAGAAAGTTCTACGCTTAACATAAATGCTAACGGTGAAGAAGCACAAATTTCTAGTACAGCAACAGGTTCAACAGTTGGAAAAATAACAGTATCACATGCAAAATCTGCTTCTCCAAAAGATGTTCTTGTTCTTACTGCAGACACAGAAGAAGAACTTGAAAGCATAAAAGCATTTTATTCAGATAAAACCTACTATTCTGTGAATGTAGGAAAAACAACTGGAATAATTGTAAATTCTGTAGGATTTGACACTTACGATGAAGAAACAGAAGAATACGAAAGTTTTGATTTTTCTTCTGTAAAATCGCAAGTAGTATGGGAAAGTTCAGATTATTCAGTTTGTACTGTAGAAAAGAAAAACGAAAACCCACTCTATGGAACTATAACCGGTGTAAAATCTGGAACTGCAAAAATTACAGTAACATATTTAGACACAAAAGCAGAATTCAACGTTACAGTTTATCCAGAAAACGTTGTAATTGGCGAAATAGAAAAATCTGTTTATCTTTCTGCATATAATAATGTTGTAATTCTTTCTAAAGCAGGCGAAATTAAAGACTTTTCAGTTACGCCAGTAGGACTTAGCGAATCTAAATATTCTGGAATAACTTGGAGTGTACAAGATGAAAGTGTTGCAACGGTTGTTCCAAATGGAGAAAAAGCTACAATAACGGCTGTAAAAGAAGGCGAAACAACAATAATAGTTTCTCATCCAGAATGTGAAAATGAACTAAAAATTAATGTGCGAATTGGAAGCGAATATGTAACAGAAAGTGTAAATCCTGTTATAAGCATTTCTACAAATACAGAAGTTATTGCTGTTGTAAAAGATAGCGGAAACTATTCTTTGTCTGCAACTTTAGTAAACGCAAACGAAGAAGATTTACTTTCTGGTTTTGCTTTTGAAATTGACGATGAAAACATTGCGCAAATTACGGCTCAATATCAAACTGGAAAAGCATACGTAAAACCAATTACTGCAGGACAAGCAGAAATTACAGTTTCACATCCAAAAGCAAAATATCCTAAAAAAATACTTGTAGTTGTAGCAAATACTGCAGAAGAATTAGCCGGATTTAAATATCTTTCTACAGACCAAAACGTTGTAAACATTGGCGAAGGAAACACACGCAACATAAGTGTAACAATGGAAAATTCAACAGAAGTTTATTTAGACGGCTATACTTGGAATAGCGAAAATCCAGAAATTGCTTCTATTGTTTCTTCTACAGCAGGAACTGCTCTTGTAAAAGGAAATTCTATAGGCGTTACAAGAATTTTAGTTTCGCATAAAGAATGTTCAAGTCAAAATCCACTAGAAATAATTGTACAAGTTATAGATCCTATAGCTGCTGCCGCTTGCCCGTGGATTACAGCAACACCTTCTATTGTAAACTTAATAGAAGATGGTGGCTGGAGTACTTTAACCGCAGTTCTAGAAGGAGGAAGTGATGAAGATGCAAAAGATTTTGTATGGACAACTTCAGATCCAGATGTTGTAAATCTTTACGGACAAAATGGAACTGCAAAAGTAAAGGCAAAAAAAGAAGGAAGTGCAATAATAAAAGTTACGCATCCAAAATCAATTTATCCAGCACAAATTCGCGCAATTTGCGATTCTAAAGCGTCTACAGAATATTCTATAAGCGTTTCTAGCGGAAATATTTTAAGTCTAAAGCCAGATGGTGGCGACACAAGTATAACAGCAACGCTTATAAACGGTGGAACAAGCGATAAATATAATTTTACTTGGTCGCTAGATGTTTACGATGTTGTTGATTTAACTTATTCTGCAAATACAGCCATTGTAACACCATTGAAAGAAGGTTCTGCAACATTAACAGTTTCACATCCAAAATCGGCGTATGACCAACAAATAAAAATAAAAGTTCAACAGTACGACACATTTGGTTTTTCTAGTGATTCTAAAAAAATTACAGAAGGAACAACAAGTTTTATTTCTATGCAAATTCCGGCAAGTAGCGTAGAAACTTATGTTTCTTACAGAAGTTCAAATGAAAAAGTTTGCAAAATAAGCGGAACAAAAGCCGTTTGTGAACTTACAGGAACAGGAAGCGGTTCTACTGTTGTTTATGCAGATTTAATTGCAAAAAAAACAGAATCAGTTCTTTCTACAGCAGAAATGCTTGTTTATGTAGAAAAAGCAGCAGAAAGTTTAACTTACATAACTTCTGGCGATGGCGGAATTTCTTCTACATTTACAATGACAAAAGGAACAAACAAAATTCTTTCTGCAGAAGTTGTTGGCGAAGGAATTGTAGTTACAGACCAACCAAATCTTACTTGGGTAAGTTCTAATCCTCTTGTAGTAAAGATAAGCGGAACAGATACAACAGGAAAAGCAACTGGTGCAAGCGTTTACGTAGAAGCTGTTGAATCTGGTGAATGTACAATTACAGTAAGCCACCCAAAAAGTAATACAGATATGGTTTACAGAATAATTGTTCCCGGAGTTGACGAAGCCACAGTTTCCTTAAATAAAAGTTTTGTTACGCTAGAAAAAGGTAAAACAACAGAAATAAAAGCAACTATTGAAGGCGGAACAAGCAAAGACTACAAATCTCTTGTGTGGACAATAGATAAAGTAAATGGAAACGAAATTGCAAGTCCAATGGGAAGCGGACAAACTATAACAGTTTATGCACTTCAAGCTGGAACTTGTAATTTACGATGTGCTCTTTCTAATGGCGAATATGCAGAATGTACAATCAAAGTAGAAGCAACAAAGCAACTTTCTTTTGATAGACAAGTTATTACCGTAGAACCAGGACATTCAAAATCATTTGTTTATAAAATAAGTCCTGCAGATGCGGCTATTGAATGGGTTTATTCTGGTGCAGTAGACGGAACAGATTACTGCATAATTCATTACGATGCAGAAGCGCGCGAAACAGAAGGTGGCGTTGCAACAGGAACTGTAACCATAGAAGGAATAAAAGAAGGAACTGTTAATCTTTCCGGCGTTTCTAGTTACGGAAACAAAGCACAAATACAAATTCAGTGCGCTTGGAATTACGAATTTGATATTGAATCTGCAATTCTTATGAATATGAACGAAGAAGATGAATATCATCTTGAATATTCCGTAAGTCCATCTGACGCAGAATTTGAATTTTCTGGCGCTGCTTTAGAAAACTTAGAAACATATACAGAAAACTCTAAAACAAAAATTAAAAATGTTTCTACCGGAAGCGGAAAAGGCTATTTTGTAATAAAACCAAATACAGAAATAACCGCAAAAGAACTTTATATAAAAGCAAGAAATCCAAACTTGAATACAGGAAGTTCTAAAGGTGATTTTGTTGGCGATAAAACAATTTCTGTAAACTGCTATTACAAAAATCTTACGCTAAAAACTGCACTAGAAAGCGATGGAAAATTTAGCAAAGTTCAAAAAGCACAAAATGCTTCTAACGATGTAATTTACATGGGCGATGGTGAAAGTGCAAAACTTTTGTTCAATTTTGAAGAAGAAAAAACTTCTGCAACAATAACAAAAGTTGAATTCAAATGGGAAGGAAAGTCCGCAAGCGAATACGGCGAAAACCAAAACGCCGCAAACATGGTAAGCGCAATAAAAACCGACACCACAACCGGAAAGTTTACAACAACATTAAACAAGATTTGCTCGGAT
>CAZJOU010000004.1:0-15384 GCA_964547685.1 uncultured Treponema sp.
ATATGGTATTTTAGCAAAAAAACTTACTAAAATACTTATGCAATTATAAAATATTTTCATTAAAAATGCACCAAAAGGAACTAAAAACGGAAACAAAAGGCAAAGAATTATTAATAAAAGTCCGCAATATATAAAAATCGTAATTAGCGGAGAAACTAACATAGTTGCAATAATTCCAATTGGAGCAAATGTTCCCATAAGACGTAGCGATATTGGCGAAGTAAAAAATTGTGCGCTTGTACTTGCACAAAGCGAACTTGCTATTTTTTCGGGAACTTTTTTTATAACTAAAAATTTTAATAATTCCGAAAAAACTAAAATGCCTAGCAAAGCAGAATAACTTAGCATAAATGCTGGCTGAAAAATATCATCTGGTTTTATTGCGGAATGAATTAAAAACGACGAAGAAAGGATGAAAATCATATTAATATTTTTTAGTTTTAATGCCGCAATTACAAAAGAAAAACAAGCGCACAAAAATGCTCTAAATAACGATGGGCTAAAACCTGCAAAAAACGAAAATAAGCAAACCGCTATAAATTGCAAAAAAGCCGAAATCTTTTTAGAAAAAAACAAATTGCTAGTTTTTTTTGCAAGATTAGAAAATAAATTTAAGTGCATTCCAGAAAGTGCTAAAATGTGCGAAAGTCCAGCATTTCTAAAATTTATAGAAACGCTATCTTCTGTGTATTCCTTTATTCCAGAAAGTAATGCTAATAAAAGTCCGCCTGCACTTCCCCAAGCAAACATAAGTCGCCTGAACTTAAGTCGTATTAAAGCGCGAAAAATAAAAAAATTGCCTAAAAAACTTTCTTTTTCTTTTATTCTAAAAACATTTTTTGCAAAAAACATTCCATTTTTTAAATTTCCGTTTGCCTTTAGTTTAATTCCTTGTTCACAAATTGTTGCATTAAGTTCTTTTTTTGCAGTAAAAAGCTTTCCAGGAAGATATGCTTCTACAATTTCCGAAGGAATAAAAAGTTTTACGTTTCCACTTGCAGAACTTATTAGTCCGTTTTTGTTTTTTACATTTAAAACCTTAAAATCTGTTGAATAATATTTTTTATTCGACGTTTTTACAGGATTTGATTTTATAATTCCGCTAATTTCTACAATCAAATTTTCAGAAGAAAGCGAGTTTAATTTATTTTTTGTTCTTAGGGGAACAATTCCAGAATAAATTAAAATTGCGCATAAAATTGCGGAAAAAACAACCGGATTAAAACAGAGATTAATAAATTTTACTTTTTTGTTTTTATTTAATTTTACCATTTCAGTTTTGCCAACGCACTTCTAGCGGCGGCAATAACTGTTTCTGAATAATTATAATAAGTAACAGCAAGCAAAGAATCAAAAGCATTTTTATCACCTATCGCTCCTAAAGTATTTATTACAGCAAGAACAACAGGTTCTGAAACTTCAGAAGAATTTTCTTCTATTTTTTTGTTTGCACTAGAAAGATATGCAGAAAGTTTAGAAACCGCTTCCATTGGCGAAGTTTCTGCAATGCCTTCTATTACATAAATAAAAGAATTTTCGCTTAGCTTTTTATCTTTAAATTCTTTTTCTGCAACATCAAAATAGCGAATTGCAGTTCCAGAAGCGCGCGTCCATTTTAATGTTCTTAAAACAGAAAAAGAATCAAACTGAAGTTGAATAAGCTCGTCAGAAACAGAACTTGTGTTCTCATATATATATATCGTTCTGGCAAGCGTGTTTTCGGAAATTTTTGCACACAAATTTTGCGAATTTTTTTTATTTTTTATTATTAAATCAAAAATTTTGCGACATTCAGAAGTATTTGCGTTTCCAATAAGTGTTAAAATTTCGTTTTCTGATTTTTCAGAAAGCAAAGCAACAGATTCTTCTAAATCTTTTGTATATTCGTTCCAAGCTTTATTTTGAAGACAAGAAAAAAGAATTTTAAAAGAATCTTTGTCGCCAATTTTTCCAAGAGTTTGAATTGAAGATTCCAAAATTGCGCGACTTTCGCTTTGTGGAGCGCAATTTGTTATGTAATTATTTAAGGTTTCCGTAAATTTTTCTAATGGAATATCAAGATTTGAAATTTTATTTAAAACTGCAATTTTTACAGTTTCATCGTTAAAATTATTGTAAACTAGCAAAAAATCGTATGCTAAATCGCTTTTTTCTTTTTCCGAAAGATTTTCTATGTAATTTTGCGGGTAAGCAAGAATTCCAGAAACGGCTAAAGCAGCAAGTTCTCGGTCATTTCCTAAAATTTCTTTATTTTGAATAGAAAAAGTAATTGCTTCTTTAGAAAGATATTCCGCTTCTTCTTGAGTTGCATTTTTTACCGCTTCTGTTTTTTCTTGTAAATTTCCTCTTATAAATTTTTTTATATTTGCAGAACCCTCTGCGTTTAAATTAAAAGAAAAAGAAGAAATTAAACTAAAAATTGCAAATAAAGTTATTTTGTTTTTTTTCATATATTTTCTCCGTCTAAATCAAATTCAGAATTATCATTTTTTTCTGTATTATTATTTTCGTTATTACTTTCGCTATTACTTTCATATTTTTCGTTAATAACAGAATCTGTATCTTCTATTGAATCAGCTATTTTTTGCGCTTCTTGTTTATTTGGAATCGCTTCGTTTTCGCTCTTATTAGAAGAATCTTCTTTTGAATCAGAATCTGTAAGGCTCATTGCATCGTAAATTTCTTTTTCCGAATCGCTCATTATGTTGTAAACATAACTTAAAATTTGATTTTTCATTGATGGATCAATGTGAATACATTCAAAGTGCAACCTTGACTGATTTAATTCAACATTAAATTCTACAGTGCGAACAATTCCTGTCATAACAACAAGTTTATTATTTAACTGAAATTGCAATCTAATTTGAATTTTCGGAACACCTTTTCCGCCAATTCTAATTAAAGCACCATTTTCAGAAATATCTTCCAACAGACATTTATAACCAGGCTTTGTTTCTATTACATTATAATCAATTACTTTGTCTTTTAAAATATAAAGTTCCGCATAAATATGACATTTAGAACGGATTGCATTTCTTTTTTGCGTTCTTGTAAGATTTTCTGTATGTTTTAAGAACAACGCAGGCTTTCCCATAAAAAGACCTTCGTGCGTAACTGTTGTGTCAAAAACGTAGCGTGCGTCGCCAGTTCGCCACAAATAAACATTTACAGTTTGCCCTACCCAATTTTTTCCTTCAACTGTAATTTGATTTTTTTGCGTTGGAACTTTTATTGTAATTTCGCGTCCATTATTTACAATTTCAGAAGAAAAAACTCCTTTGCCAGGCAAAATTATTCTTAATTTTTGATGATTTTGAAGTCCCATTGTAGAATCAAGTCCACGTTTTTTGTCGGCTTCTTTTTCTATGTGGTTTCTAAAAGAATAAAGTTTAGAAAGAAGATTTTGATAATGAGCCGCGTTTATTGCGCCCATAGATTCAGCTTGGCTTTTTATGTGGGAAATACATTTAGAAAGTGACGGCATAGAATTGTAAATAGACGTAGGTTCGTCAAGCTGACAAATTTTTGCTACTTTCCAAAGTGTTCCTAATTCATAAAACTTAAAACCAGAATCAAGTCCCCTAAGAAAGAAGTTAATTTTGTCGCTAAACAAAGAGTATAATTTTGCCGCTCCAGCGATTATCACAGCTGAAATGATTATCGCAATTACAATATACATATTTAAATTTTCCCCATTATTTTATAATATCATAAAAAGAATGAAATTACATTATTTTTTTAAGGAAGCGGGATTTTTTTTAATAGTTTTTTTGATTTTTATTGCGCCTTCCATTTTTCAGCCTGTTTCTAGCGAAAATATTTTTTTTAAATGGAATTTTCCTTTTTCAGTTTTGATTTTTGCAATTCTTTCTTTTTTTGTCGTTTGCATAGAATTTAGAGAACGTTCGCTAAAAAATATTCTTTTTTCAAAAAAAGAAAAATCAAGTTTTGTTTGCAATTCTGGAATTTTTTGGATTGGACTTGGTTCTTTATTTATTTCTGCAGCAATTTTTCAGATTATTGCGTTTTTTTTTGGCTACAAAAATAATTTTGTTTCTATATCGTTACCAAACAACTTTTTAAGTGCGATTTTTTGTATTTTAACATTTTTGTTTAGTTCTATTTTAGAAGAAAATATTTTTAGAATTTATCTTCCAACTTTTGTTTTTAATTTATTTGTAAACCAAAAAACTACAAAACTTCAATGCGTATTTTTAGAAATTTTCCCAGCAATTATTTTTGCGCTTTGCCATAAATATTTAGGAATTTTTGCAGTTTTAAATGCATTTTTTGCACATTTTATTCTTAGATTTTGTCTAAAAAAGAGCAAAAGCCCAATATTAAACTATTTTATTCATTTTTCGTACAATATTGTAAATCTTGTTTTTATAATTTTATAGATTTTGGAAATTTTCGTGTCATTCCCGTGCTTGATACTGCGATGTTTTCGTAGAAAACTCGTTTGGAATCTATAAAAAGTTGTATTGCAATTAAAAATTGACAAATCAATTCGGAAAACCTACCGACTGGAAACGGCTTCCGCGTTCGTGCAATTTCGGTGGTTGAACCAGTCAGAATCACCAGACTTGAGTTTCATTCTAATCTAGATTCATTTCTCACTTGTGCAGATGTTTTCATCGGCAGAACTTCCTCATTGTTTGTCAATTTTTATTGCTTTCCAAAAAATCTGCGTTTATCCGCGAAATCTGCGAGAAACTATTCCGCAAAATCAAAAATTTCTAAAATTCTATTATAAGTCCACGCGCTAATTTCTGTAACGTAATAATTTTCGTTAAATTCGTATTGAACAAGAAAATCCTCTTTGCTTTCATCTTTTGGCTGAATTTTTATGTAAATAGTTTTATTTTCGTCCGCTTCTATTTCTAAAGTGTCAGATTGTATTTTAGAAAATGCTGAACTAGAAAGTTTTCCGTGTCGCAAAGAAAGCAAAGTTTCTGCTTTTTTAGAAAAATCTTCTGTTGAAGGAATTAAAGTTGTTCTTTTTCGGTTGTGAACAAAACTTAATTTTTGAATATTTTGCACTTCTAGTTTTTTCCCGTTTACTAAAGGCACAAAATCTGGATAAATCCAAAAATCTGGATTTGTTGTAAGAAAAGATTCAAAATTGGCTTCTGTTTTATAAATTTCTTTTTTTTCTGGAAGTTTTAAAAATCTTTTTGTTTTAGAAATATCGTTTTTTCCAAAAAGAATTTCTGTTATTTTTCCATCTTTTAGTTCGTAAGAAACTTTAAAAATCCAATTTGAATTATTTAATATTTTTTGATTTTCAGACGAAACATAAAGTTTTCGAACTGACGAAAGATTTTTTATAAAATTTTTTACAGTTTGTTGTTCTGCTAAAAAAACAGTTTTTTCGCTAGAATCATTTTCTAAAAAAGTTCCGCTCCAAATATCGTTTTGTAAAGAAAGTTCAATTTTGCTTTCTTTATCGAAAATGCTAATTTTTAAAATTGATTCCGTATTTTTTGGATTTAAAAATGCGGTTTCGTAAGTTTTTATTCCGTTCGCTTTTTTTTCAATAAAAAAACTTAGCGGAAAAAGCACAATTAAAATAACAGCTAAAAAAAGTAATATTTTATTTTTCATTTAGTTTCCTTGTTAACAATTTGCACTTACACAAATTGAACCAAATTGCAAATGCAATTATTAAAAGCGGAATAATTACAAATATGCAAATTATTGTTCTTTGTTTTGCAGAATTAAAAAGTTCTTCGTTATAAGTTTTAAATAAACTTGTATTTCCCGTTAAAGTTGAATTTTCTTGAATTTTAGAAAGTTCTTCTTCTCCATTCAATTTTAAAATTTGATTTACAAGAAAATCTAAATTTCTGTAGTCCCCATATTCGCCGCCTGTGTAGCCAATCATAAGACTATTTGCAAAATATTGATCTGGAATTAATACTAATTTTTTGTTTTTGGAAATAAGAGCGGCGGCTTTTGTTGTTTTTGCTTCTGGAATTGTTGCTTTTTCTAAGACAAACGGATTTGTTTCAAAAAGTTTTTCGCTACTTAAATTATCTGGTTCAACAGCCCAAGAAAGCGGACTTGTAAAAAGTAGAGGTTCTGTTTTTTCGGAAGAAATTAGTTCGGCAGGCCAATATTCAGTAAGACCTTGAATTGCGTTTTTTTGTGGCATAACGCTAATCCAAAGCGGATAATTTATTTGTTGACTATAAGTTTGCTCTGCTTTACTTCCGTCGGCATTTTGGTCGCTTTGCATAAGAATTCTTTGACACGAAAGATCTGCAATCAAATTTTCTGAAAAATCGAAACCATAACTACGCAAAACTTCAATTAGATTTTGATTTTCTGGTTTTGTAATGTACCAAGAATTTTCAATATCTGCATTGTATGGCGAAACTGCAAATAAAACGGAATTTCCTTTTTCTATGTATCCAATAATTTCGCTACATTGTTCTAAAGTTAATTTGTCAGAGCCAAAAATTAAAAGGACAGATGAGCGTTCTAGTTGAGCCGAAAGCGGTTTTTGCAAACTTATTTCGTTTACAATAATTCCGTTTGAATTAAGCCAAGGAGTTACGTAACCATAATCGTTTTGTAGCGACATTCCATTTGCAACAAGAATATTTGCGATTCGCTTTTTTTCAGAAAGCAAAGAAATAATTTTTGTGTCAATGTCGTATTCTAGTGTGTTAGAAGATAAAATAAACGGAATAATTTCTGTTTTATCTTCGTATTCTAAAATTATTGCAGAATAAACATTTAAATATTCAGTTTTATTGTTTCCAATTACAGGAATTTGATTTGCATAAAGTCCGTAACTTTCTAATTGTTTTGCATTTTCTATTTTATCCGCGTTTAAAATTGCTAGCGAAATTTGTTTTTTTTGCGAATATTCTTTTAAAATATCAGAAATGTCGCGAACTTGCGGATAATAATTTGCTAAGCTTTTACTTTGAAAATACGAAATGTTAATATTTTCTGTTGCTTCGTCTGCTAATTCTTTAGAATACTTAGAAATAGAATATTTGTTACCTTTTGTAAAATCAAAGCGAACGTAAAATCTTGTTGAATCTAAAAGTAAAAAAATTGCGCAAATTGAAAAAAGCAGCAACGTTCTTTTTTCGCTAGATTTTAGTTTTTTCCCTAATTTTTTTTCTGTTACAAAAACAGAAGCATAAAACAAAATAGCAGAAATTATCGTAAAGTAAAAAAAGTCGCGCGTATCAAAAATGCCTTTTTCTGCTGCGTCAAAATGCCAAAAAAAACTAAAAGTTTTTATAATTCCTGTAAAAAATGCGTTATTTCCAACATAAACAGAAAAAAGATTCATTCCGTTTAAAATTACAAGAATCAAAATAGAAATTATTACGCTAACTGCGCCATTTTTGCAAATTGAACTTATAAAAACGCAAAGGCTTGAACAAATTGCGCCGTAAAGCAAAATCATAAAAAAGCCTGTAAAAACTTGACCAATTTCTACGTTTCCAAAAAAGTTTACACAAAGCGGAACAAAAATTTGCGGAAAAAGAATAAATGCAAATTGCAAAAAAAGCGCAATATAACTAGTTAAAAGTTTTTTTTCTGTTGTTAGCGGAACTGCTTCGTCAAAAGTTGAAAAATTTTCGTTTAATTTTAAAAGTGGAATTAAAATTGTAGAAATTAGCGGAATTGCGTAGAAAAAATAATGCAAATCGGTTGTTCCTTTTCCACCAAAAAATTGCTGAACAAAAAAGAATTGTAATGGAACAAAAATATTAAAAATTATTGCACAAATATAAAAAAGCGGACTAGAAAAAATGTTGTAAAGTTTATATTTTAAATAATTTTTCATTATTCAGTTTTTCCTGTAATTTTTAAGAATGCTTCTTCAATATTTTTTGCACTAGTTTTTTGTAAGATTTCGTTTTCTGTTCCAGAAATAGCAATTTTTCCGTTGTTTAAAATATAAATTTCGTTACAAAGTGCTTCTACTTCTTGCATTAAATGTGTAGAAATTAAAACAGTTTTTGTTTTGGCAATTTTTTTAATAAGGCTACGCATTTGAATTATCTGCGCAGGATCTAATCCATTCATTGGTTCGTCTAAAATAATATTTTCTGGATTATTTATTAACGCTAAAAAAAAGCCTAAACGTTGCTTATAACCTTTAGAAAGCGAACTTATTTTTTTTTGCAAAACTTCGGAAAGTCCGCAAAAATCAATAGTTTTTTTATAATTTTCGTCTAAAACAGAAAATTGATTTTTTAAAAGTAGCGAATATTCTTTTACAGTAAGTCTATTAGGAAACGTTATTTGCTCTGGAACGTAACCTGTAAGACTTTTCGCTTTTTCTACATTTTCTGCTACGTTGAATTTTTTACCAGATTTATCTAGCATAAAAATATTGCCAGAAGTTGCAAAATGATTTCCAGTAATCGCTTTTATAATTGTAGTTTTTCCAGCGCCGTTTAAACCTAAAAGTCCAGTTATTTTTCCTTTTTCTGCTTTAAGATTTACTTCTATTACTGCGAAAATATTTTTTTCATAACTTTTAGAAAATTTTTCAAGTTCAATCATATTTTTATTTTGATTTTAATCTTCATAAGGAATTTCCAAATGCATTCTGTCGTGTGTTAGTTCTGCATTTGGATAAATTTCTTTTGCTTCGTTTAAAAGTCTTTCCAAATCTTTGTCTGTATAACGCGGACTGTAGTGAATCATTGCCATTCGCTTTGAATTAGAATCTTTTGCAATTGTTGCGGCCTGTTTTGCTGTCATATGTTTTTTTTCTTTTGCTTGATCAATAAGTGCTTCTTCAAACATTCCTTCGCAAATTAAAAGGTCAGAATTTGCTACTTCTTTTGCAATACTTTCTTTGTAAAGAGTATCTGTTACAAAACTAAATTTTCTACCTTTTCTAGGTTTTCCCATTACGTCTGCTGGGTGAACAATTTTTCCGCTTGAAGTTACAATATCTTCGCCTTTTTGAAGTTTTCCCCAAAGCGGACCAACAGGAATTTCTAATTCTGTTGCTTTTTCTGGATTAAAAATTCCTGGTCGATTTTCTTCTTCTAAAGTGTAGCCAACACAAGTTTTTGTGTGATCAAGCGGAAAACATCGCACTAAAAATCCGTCGCCTTTGTGAACAACGCAAGGAGCAACAATTTCTTTTACGACAATCGGATAATTTATGTACATATCTAAAACTTTGCGACTAGTTTCAATATATTCTGCAATTTTTGGTGGACCATAAATGTAAAGCGGTTCTTTTCTGTCTACTTGCGCAGAAAGCATAAGAATTCCCGGTAAACCTGTAACGTGGTCTGCGTGTGTGTGCGAAACAAAAATTGCATTTATTTTTTTCCACTTTAAATTTAAGCGCCGTAAAGAAACTTGTGTTCCTTCTCCACCGTCAAATAAAAAAAGGTCTCCGTCGCGGCGAAGCAAAACAGATGTTAAATGTCTATAAGGCAAAGGCATCATTCCGCCACAACCAAGAACAAAGGCTTCCATATTCATTTAGCGTCCCCTAATTTTTTTTAAGATTTTTTTATGCCAAAAAGCACGCAGTTTTTCTGCAAAAGAATATGGTTTATACCAAAAACTTGTTGGAATATCAAAAGTTCCAGGACGATGAATATTTTTTCCGCCAAATCCAGTCTTAAAAAGGTAAAGTCCGTGCATTGGGTGATTTGGATTATCTGTAGGTGGCATTCCGTACATATCGTAATATTTGCTTCCGTACGCTTTTGCGTATTTCATAGCTGTCCACTGAAGCAAAAAATTAGGCATTAAATTGCGCTTTACGTTGCTTGAACAACCATAAAGATAAACGCTTTCTGTTTTGCTAAACAACGTAATAATTGCTCCCAAATAATCTTCTTCGTGCTTTGCAATATAAAGGCTAACTAAAGGAACGTCTTTTCCTAATTTTATTTCTTCTGCCGACTTTTTTAGCAAATCTTCGTAATACTTTTTAGAATGAATTGCAATTCCGTCGCGCTCTGCGGTTATTTTGTAAAGATTGTAAAAAATATCAAGATATTTTAAAAGTTCTGGATTTTCGCCCGTAACTTTTATAATTTTAACACCTTTTCTTGCGCTAAGATTTACGTTGTAACGCCATTTTGGTTTCATGTTTGCTAAAATTTTATCTTCATCTTGTAAAAGATTTATTTGCGTAGAATCTGGCGGTTGAATGTCTACTTTATTTTTTTTGATTTTTAATTTATCTGCAAAAGCAATAACACGAACGCCAACATTAAATTCATTGCGTTCTTCTGGAGTTAAAAACTCTATTGCTGGGTCAAATTTTATGCAAATTGTGTTTTTCGGAAGAACAGAACGCAACGTTTTAGCAATGTCGTAAAGCATATTAGAAAACTCTATTGTTTGCTCTTTTGCGTCCACATCGTTAAAACAAAGTGGCGGAAAAAGCGGAATATAAGCCAACGTAAAGCGCAAAGCACCTTTTCCAAACTGGCGCGTTAAAACCGAAACTTCCAATTCGCTATTAGAAAGTTCGTATTTTAAGTTTGCGCTTTCTTCTGGTGTAATATTTAGCAAGTAGCGTTTATTTTTCCAACCGTGTTCTGCCTTAAATTCGCACCAAAACGGAGTTTGCAAAAAACTTCCGCAATTTGTATATTTTGTTTCGCTAATTTCTTTAATTTCTACGGAAAACACTTTTAGTTTACTCCGCCATTTTCTGTAAATTCTGTTGTAATAGTTTTTCCGCCTGCTGTAAGATTTTTTCCAGCAATTTGAACATTTTTATTTACAACGTTTATAGAAACCTTAAAGAAATCGTCTGCGGTAATTTCTGCTGGTTTTTGAGCATTTACGTCATCGCCAGAAAGAATAACTTTTGTTCCAGGCGTTGCCCAAGGTGCAGTTAATGGTTCTACGCAATCTTTTCCGTTTGCATCTTTATAATCTGCTGCTAAAAGCATTCCGCGACTTTCTACGCCACGCATTTTTCTTGGCGCAAGATTATCTGCAATAATAACGTGCTTTCCTAAAAGTTCATCTTCTTTTAAGTACGGAACAAGTCCAGACTGAATTACTCTGTCGTTTCCACTTCCATCATCAAGATGTTCAATATAAAGTTTATCTGAATCTGGATTTCTTTCTACAGAAACAATTTTTGCAACTTTTAACTGAATGTTTTTAGCAAAAAATTCTGCTTGCTGTTCAACAGGCAAAACTTCTGGCTCTGCTTTTTGTTGCTTCTTTTGCTTTTTTTCAGATTTTTTTGCGTCATTTCGTTCATTTTGATTTCCTGCAAATTTCGCTCTAAAAGCAAGCATTGTTTTTTGGTCCATTGGAGTAAAATAAACCGCAGTTTCGCCAATTTCAGAAAGTCCAGTTGTTTTTCCTAAGTCAGACCAATCAAGTCCTTCTAAAGTTTCTTTTCCTACTTGGCTTTCTTTTATAGACTTTCCAAAATAACTCATAACTTTTTGCGTATATTGTGGCATATACGGATTCATCATAATCATTAAATCTTTTATTACATAACAAAGATTGAATAAAAGGCTTTCCGCTTTTTCTGGGTCTGTTGTTCTAGTTTTCCAAGGTTCTGTCGCTTGAAATTTTTTATTACACAAATCTGCAATATCAAACATTGTGTGGAACGCATCTTTTAAGTTTGCCCATTCCAAATCTTCTGTTGCTTTTGCTTCTAGTTTTTTTACTTCGTTCCAAAGTTCTTCGTCTACTTTTGCAGAAGGAATTTTTGAATCATAATATTTATTTACAAATAAAAGCGTTCTGTTTACAAGGTTTCCAAGATTTCCAATAAGTTCGCTATTCATTTTTTCCTGAAAATCTTTCCAAGTAAATTGAAAATCTTGTTTTTCTGGACGATTGTAAAAAATGTAAAAACGCCAAGCGTCGGCTGGAATTCCAGATTCTATTGCATCGGTACCAAAAACGCCAATTCCGCGTGATTTACTAAACTTTCCGTCTTCGTAATTTAAGTATTCAGTTGAACTCATGTGAAAAAGTTTTGTCCAATCGTGTCCAGAACCAAGCAAAGTGCAAGGAAAAATTACTGTATGGAACGGAATATTGTCTTTTCCAATAAACTGGAACAAATCTACTTGTGGCTTATTTTTGCCTTCTTCGCTTTCTTTAGGAAGCCACCAAGATTTCCAATCAAAAGATTTTTTTCCTGCTTTTACAAGTTCGTTTGCAAGTTGCTTTGTAATAGACATATAACCAATTGGTGCGTTAAACCAAACGTAAAAAACTTTATTTTCGTAGCCCTTTTTAGGAACAGGAATTCCCCATTTTAAGTCGCGAGTAATTGCTCTTTCGTTAAGTCCGTCGCGAATCCAAGCTTTTGTAATATTTACAGCGTTATCTGCCCAGCGACCTTCTACAGACGCTTTTTTCATCCAATCGCTAAGTTTTCCGCTAATTTTTGGAAGATTTATGTAAAGATGTTTTGTTTCGCGAACTTCTGGAGTGTTTCCACAAGTTGAACAGCGCGGATTTAGTAAATCTGTTGGATCTAGTAAAGAACCACATTTGTCGCATTGGTCGCCACGTGCGTCTTCGTAACCGCATTTTGGACAAGTTCCGTGAACAAAACGGTCTGCAAGGAACATATTACAATGAGTGCAAAAAAGTTGATTATTTGTGTGCTCTGTAATAAGTCCGTTATTGTCTAAATCTTTAAAAAGTTCTTGAGTAATTTCTGTACATTCTTGGTTAGAAGTGCGTCCAAATTTGTCAAAATTAATATGAAACCAATCGTAAATTTTTATGTGTTCGTTGTAATAATAATCGCAAAGTTCGCGTGGAGTCTTTTTTTCTTCTAAGGCTTTAGTTTCCGTTGCGGTTCCGTATTCATCTGTTCCGCAAATATAAAGAGTGTCGTATCCGCGGTTACGACAAAAACGAGCAAAAACGTCGCCCGAAAGCATTTGAATTAAGTTTCCAAGATGTGGAATATTGTTTACGTAAGGTAAAGCGGATGTAATTAATCTTCTATTCATAAAAAGAATTATAAAGTTTTTTAAGCATTCAAGTCAATTTGATTTAAAAAAGTCTCCCGCAGATGTCGCTGATTTTCGCAGATAAAAAAAATCATCTGCGTTTATCTGCGTAATTTGCGGGAAATTTCCTATTTTTTAGTACGTTTGTGGCTGTAAATTGTAAAGTTTATTGTTTTTTCCATTTCCATTCCTGGCGCAAGCGTTATGTCCCAAAACATTGTATTTGCAAACGTCATGCCTGCAGGAACTAAATCGCCAGTTGTATATTCTGGGCGGTTAAAAACTATTGGATTAAAAGACATTCCGCACGATTCGTTTGGTTCAAAAACAAAAGTAATGTTGTTATCTGTATCTGTAACCCAAATTCCTTCTACGTCGCTAAGCTTTCCAGAATCGTTAAGCTGGCGCGAAGAAGTTTTTGTGTCAATTTCTTGCTTTTTTCCACCAGAAACAATATCTAGGCTAAAAGCGTTAAAATCTTTTGCATTAAAATTAGTTTGCGCAAAACTAGATTCAACTGCAAATTTTGCGTTAAGAATTTCAGAACTTTCGTTTTTTAAAATATATTGCACCATCATTCCACTAGATTGGCAAACATATTTTTTTCTAAGCGAAATCTTTTGTTTTTTCTGAAACTTTGCCGATGCAAAAAGTTGAACTTCTTTATGTTGCGCGTTAAAGTCAAGTTCAGAATAAATATATTTAGAAAAAATTCCGTTTCCAGAAGGCTTATTTTGCAAATACATTTCAAATTCAGATTCTGTAAAAATGTGGTCAATAAATAAACCTCTATCGTAACCGTCGTCAAATCCTTCAAATTCTTTAACGCGCGTAAAATTATCCGCAAAATTTCCAGAATTTTGAAAAACATCAAGTTCGCGAATTGTTCCGCCATTTAAGCCAATTACAGCAAAGTAATTGTTCATTCTAAAAACATATTCGTTAAATCCATCGCCAGTGTAATCTAGCACAGAAACAGATTCTTCAAAATTGCCACATTCTCTAAGAATTTTTTCTGCTTCTGTAAGTTTTTTATACGCTTGTTGTCTGTAAGTAGACGAAACAAACGCGCCTTTAGAAGTACAAATAAAACCATCGCCATTTTGCGCTTCCCAAAGTTTTTCGCGCGCAACCTTTTTCCTAACTTTATCGCCATGACTTAAATTTGCAAGCGTACTTACATAAAGCATTCTGTCGTAAAGTGCGCGACTTTGCGGATAAATCTGGAAAAAATCGTAAATTGTAATTGGATAACGCTTTTCTGTTTTTACAGATTTGTAAGGTTCAATTCCCCACTGCGCAACATCTTTTGTCATTCCAGAAGCAATGTAAACAGGAATTTTTATTTTTGATTCTTTTAAAAATTTTAGCGGAGTAGAAAAATCTATAAGTCCGTTAGATTCGTTAAGTTCTTTTTGAAGTTTTTCAAAAAAATTAGATTTTAAAAGTTCAGCAAATTCTTCGTGCGAAAATTGAACATTAACTGCTTTTGTGCAGTTTTGTATTATTTCGCTAGAATTTTTTTCTATTTTTAATATTTTTTTGGAAATTTCGTTTAAATATTCTTTTACAGAAATAGATGTTGTCGGTTTAAATTCTTGGAAAATTGGAAGAATAGAAATAGTTTTTCCTTTATCCGACATAATAAGCGGAATGTATTTTTGTTTTTCTTGCGAAATTAACGAATTATCTAAAAGAACGTATTCCATTCCACAGTTATGAAAACTAGAAACAAGCGAATAATCCCAAATGCTTGCGCAAATATTTATTCCACGCGGACGTTTTCCTGTTACAGCTCTTATAGAAGATGTTAAAAGTTCAATTTGTCCAGTTCTGTCCATTGGAAAAAGAAGCGGAAAAGCTGGATCATAATATCCGCCACCAAGAAGTTCAATTTGCTTTCTTTGAACAAGTTCTTTTAAAAGTTCAATAAATTCTGGATATTTTTTTTGAAAAAATTCAATTTGAACGCCGTTAAATGCAAAAGTCATATAAAAATTTGGATTAGCATAAAGAAATTTTGCAATTGGTTTGTAAACAGTTAAATAATCTTTTTCGAAAATTTCTTTTTGAAAAGGACCTAAACGCGAAGATTTTAAACTGTAACAAATGTGAATATGACTCATTATTTTTTACGACTTTTTTACAATGAATTGTTTAATATTTTATAGCATATTTTCCAGATTTTAAACCCTTTTTTTTCTGGATAAATAACGGAAGAAACTTTTTTTAGCGAATTACAAGTAGTTAAAGTCTGAATTTCGTTTTTGCAAAGCACAGTTTCGTTTGTACCAATAGGAATAAGCGAAATTACATTTTTTGGACACACAGAAACGCATTTTCCGCAACCATTACAAAGTTCGTTAATTACCGCTGTGTTGTTATTTATAGAAATTGCTTCTTGTTCGCAAACTTT